>JAFOIR010000045.1 GCA_017420625.1 Bacillota bacterium | reverse complement strand
CCGATTCCTGTCCACCACAGAAGATATTTCTCACTGTATCCATAAATGGATGCAGCAATCAGTACAGCAGCGACAGCTTTGACGACGTCCAGAAACAATGTCAGATATCCCCATCGCTTTCCCATGACTCGGATGACATTCGTCGTTCCGGCATTTCCGCTGCCAAAATCTCTGATGTCGATACCCTTGACCAGTTTACCGAGAATATAGGCAAACTGAAGACACCCGAATGCATAACCAATCAAAAGGCAGCAGGCTCTTTGAATTACTAAACCCATCTTAGCCTCCTCGAGAGATTAAGAGAAACGCTCCCCCAAAACGCCGCGTTCCCGAATAATAAAGCGAACAGGAGTACCTCTGAAGTCAAAACTTTTTCTGATACAGTTCTCAAGATAACGCCGATAACTGTAATGCATCAGCTCCTGATCGTTGACGAAAATAACAAAGGTCGGTGGTTTCACACCTGTCTGTGTCATATAGAAGATCCTCAGCTGTCTTCCTTTATCTGAAGGCGGCTGATTCATAGCAGTCGCGTCATATAATACATCGTTCAGAATACCGGTAGCCACTCTTCTGGCCTGGTTTTCTTCCACTGTATCGATGGCTTCAAAAAGACGGTGGATTCTCTGTCCGGTCTTAGCGGAAATAAACACAGTGAGCGCATAAGGAATGAAACTAAGTACTTCTGAAAGATCCTTTTCGAACTCCTTCATTGTATTGGTTTCTTTTTCTACAACGTCCCATTTATTGACCGCGATAATGATTCCTTTACCGTTTTCGTGAGCAATTCCGGCAATTTTGGCATCCTGCTCAGTCACGCCTGTCTGAGCATCGATCATCAGGATGGCAATGTCTGCCCGTTCCACCGCGCTGACAGCACGAATGACCGAATACCTCTCAATATCCTCATCAACACGGCTCTGCCGGCGGATTCCGGCTGTATCAATGAAGGTATATTTCTTATGGTTGTAAGTAACTTCGGTATCTACCGCATCTCTGGTCGTTCCTGCAATATCAGAAACAATGACCCGATCTTCTCCCAGCAGGCGATTGATCAAAGATGACTTGCCTGTATTCGGTTTGCCGATCACAGCGATCTTAAGCTGTTCATCTGATTCCTCAGAGGAATCCTTGGCAGGAAAATACCGGACAACCTCATCCAGCATATCACCCAGGCCCAACCCCTGTTCGGATGATATCGGAAATGGTTCTCCAAGACCAAGTGAATAGAACTCGTAAATTGGTGAGATATCCCGCATATTATCCAATTTGTTTACTGCCAGAACCACTGGTTTATGTGCTTTTCGAAGCATAGAGGCCACTTCTGTATCGGCATCAGTCATGCCGCTTTTGGCGTCCACCAGGAAAACGATCACATGTGCCATATCGATGGCCATTTGTGCCTGCTCTCTCATATGTTTCAGCAGCATGTCGTTGGTCTGCGGTTCAATTCCACCTGTATCGATCATGGTGAAGACATGATCCAGCCATTCTGCCTGAGCATAGATCCTGTCTCTGGTAACACCTGGTGTATCTTTGACGATCGAGATCCTCTCTCCTGCCAACCGATTAAAAAGGGTCGATTTTCCCACATTCGGCCGGCCTACGATAGCGACGATCGGTTTCATTTTACTTTCCTTTCTTATACATGGAGAATCGACTCCACAAAACTTTCTCCAGAAGATTTTACAATAGATATCGGGATCTGTAAAGCATTTTCGAGATCCGACACGGATACATCATCCAGCAGAATATCCTCATCTGCCTTCAGGAGATTCCCGGGCAGAAGAAGTCTTTGTCCCAGATCTTTGCCCTTCAGCTGTGCCAGAATATCCTGTCCTGTGATCAGACCCGTCACGGTAATGTTTTCTCCGAAGAAATGGTTGATAATGACATGCACCTGGATCTTCAGTTCAGGATAAACCTCCATGATCTTCTGACAGATCTGACGAATATAACCGCTGGCAAGCTCTCCTGTGATCAGACTGACGTTTCCTTTCTTCTTTTCGGAGGGATCCAGCAGACGAATAGCGGCTTCCGCTTCGTCCACAAAGAGCCGCATCATCCCGACACCATTCTCCAGCTGAAGATAGCCATCATAAGCCTCCTCCTCCGGCAAAGGTCTTCCAGCACCGATATAGAATTCATCGGAGAGATGGACAAAATGAAGGCCGGTTTTCTCATAGGCCTCTTTTCTGTAAGGCTCCACCTGATCGATCACTGATCCAAGTTCCTCTTTTGTGAAAGGCTCGAGGGGAAACAGTCCCTCCCGAAACTTGCTAAGGCCTACAGGAACAATACTGATGCTGGTCATTTCAGGCATGAATTCCATTAATGCCTCAATTGTATAATCCAGATGCTCTTTATCATTGACTCCCTTACACAGGACGACCTGGCCGTTCATCTGGATTCCGGCTTCCTTTAAACGTCTTAGCCTTGGAATCAGTTCAGCTGCTCGTTTATTTTTCAGCATCCTGACCCGAAGCTCGGGTTCAGCCGCCTGAACGGAGATATTGATGGGAGACATCTGATAACGGATGATCTTATCGAAATCACTTTCTGACATATTCGTCATAGTGATATAATTCCCGTTCAAAAACGAAAGCCGGGAGTCATCATCTTTAAAATACAGGGATGAACGCATACCTTTCGGCATCTGATCAATAAAACAGAAAATGCATTGATTGGAACACCTGCGGTATTTCCCCATAAATTCTTCTTCAAAGATGAGTCCCAGATCTTCATTCTCATCTTTATCGACGACACATTCGACTTCTTCTCCATCCTTTGTCAGGATCTGCAGAGTCAGAGATTCCTTTTCACAAAGATAATAATAATCCAGGACATCCTCAATAATCTGAGAATCGATGGATAAAAGGATGTCACCTGGTTCAAAGCCCAGTTCTTCTCCGATTCCACCGGGAACGACTGCTTTGACGATTTGTTTCATATGTGAGTTCCTATCTTTAAATCAGTTCCAGAAAGGCTGCCATTGTACCACGTTCATTTCCCATACGACGATGAGAATAGAAATACTCTGCCTGACATTTTGTGCAAAGATCGGTTACAGTAATATTCTCAGGCAGAATTCCTGCATCCTGAAGAATTAACTGATTGGCTTTCCAAAGATCGATCTGATATTTGCCCGGTTTTGGAGAAGGAAGAACAATTTCATTCACATGTTCCTGGAACATCGCTTCAAAAATACCGCTTACATCTTCTTCTACTTCAAAACAACACGGGCCGATAGACGGAGAGATTCCAGCCAGAATATCAGAGGGTCTGGAACCATATCTATCACTCATTCGTTCAACCATGTGTCTTCCGATCTCCAGGACTGTTCCCCGCCAACCTGAATGTGCCAGTCCAATAGCCTTTTTGACAGGATCCAGGAAAAAGATGGCAGGACAATCCGCATGAAATGTCGTCAGACAAACCTCTCTGCGGTTGGTGATAAAGCCATCGACATCTTTCATCCTTTTAGGCTTCAGAAGACCTTCCCCACGATTCTGAGGACCTACTTCCAGTATTTTTTCCCCATGCACCTGATCCGAGAGTACCATATCTCCCGGATAGATCCCGGAAACAAAAGAGATCCTGCGGTAATTTTCGTAAACAGTCTCAGCATTATCTCCGCGGGCAAAGCCAAGATTCATACTGGCAAGATAGCCGGCACTCATGCCTCCGCGGCGTGTAGAAAACAAATGTCTCACAAGTCCTGTAGCTTCGAATGATGGAAATGTCACTGTGACAACGGGTCCGTATCGATGGATCCCATGGACACTGCTCTTTAATTCGTCCATAAATCCTCTCCAAATGCATTCTGATAATGATGGATTTTATGATGATCCCCAGCCCACCAGATCTCGATGATGTCAAAACGCATTTTCATCTCATCGATTCTTTTCTGCGACCGGTAATATTCTGCTGTATAAATGAGTCTTCTCATTTTTTCCGGTGTCACAGCCAGTGACGGTCTTCCAAACGAAAGATCATGCCGATATTTCACTTCCACAAATACCAGCACAGGCAGTGAAAGCTGATGATCCAAAGCAATCAGATCGATTTCTCCCTGTCGGCATCTGAACCGTTTTTCCAGAATTTCATATTGTTTGCCGGACAGATAACTTGCAGCCATCTCCTCCGCCCGCAGACCATCTTCATATGTATTTCCCATCAGGATATGAATTTCCCAATAAATGTTTTTCTGTGAACAGGCAGAGGTCCGAAATCCCGGATTGCCTGAATATGCTGCGCCGTACCATATCCTTTATGAGAGGCAAACCCATACTGGGGATATTTTTCATCCAGTTCTCGCATCAGATCATCCCTTGTTTCTTTTGCGATAATACTGGCAGATGCGATCGAAACTGACAGCGCATCACCTTTAATGATGCCTTCCTGCATGACAGGAATAGCCGGAATCTTCAATGCGTCAATAAGCAAAACATCCGGCTTGATCTTCAGCTGATCAAAAGCCATTTTCATAGCCATTTTGGTTGCTTCCAGAATATTGATCTCATCGATCGTTTTCTCATCGACAATGCCAATACCGATTGCCAGAGCTTTTTCCTCAATTTCCTTTTTCAGTTCAGCACGCTTTTTAGGACTGAGCTTTTTGGAATCATTGACACCGTATACTGGTTTTTCCGGATCCAGAATCACACAGGCTGCTACGACAGGTCCTGCCAGCGGACCTCTGCCAGCTTCATCCATTCCTGCAATCGCCTGATATCCAAGCTCCCGATATTTATTCTCATATTCCGACATCTGCTGAAATAGCAGCACCGGATCAATTCTTTTTGCCATCAGTTTGCTGCTCCTTCTTCTGGTAACTCCAGGGAGATCCGTCCTATTTTTCCGTTGCGGAATTCATCGAGTACCATGACAGCCGTACGTTCTACGTCGATCACACCACCGGATTTCAAATGTCCACGTTTCTTTCCGATCGCTTCCAATATATGATCACCGGAGAGACCTAACACCTCCGGATCGATGTGAAATCTTTCTTCCATCAGATGAGGATAGCGCTCTGCGATCGTCTCACACAGCCTGACGCAAAGCGTATAGCTGTCCAGAATATCATCTTTAATCGAACCAATAAAAGCCAGTTTTACAGCCGTCTTCTGATCTTCAAACTTGGGCCATAAAATACCCGGGGTATCCAGCAGAAGGGTTCCGTCAGACAGGCGAATCCATTGTTTGGCTTTCGTTACGCCAGGCTTATTGCCTGTTTTAGCCGCATCCGAGCGATGAGCCATCTGATTGATCAGAGTAGACTTTCCCACATTGGGAATACCGGTGATCATCATTCGGATCGGCTGTGGTTTCAGTCCCTTTGCTTTCGCTCTTTCGATCTTTTCAGTGCAAAGCATATTGGCCGCCCGCGAAATAGCTGCCAGTCCTTTTCCTTTCAGAATATCGACTGCGACAACAGCAAAACCTTTTTCCTCAAACCATTTTGTCCATACTTTCGTCGCCTGATCATCTGCCAGATCCGTCTTACCGAGTACGATAACTCTCGGTCTGCGGCTCCAAAGCTTATCCAGATAGGGATTCTTACTGGAAAAAGGTACCCTGGCATCAACGATCTCTACCACTACATCAACCAGTTTGATATTCTCTTCCATCATCCGGCGTGTTTTGGCCATATGACCGGGAAACCAGTTAATGTTCTTTTGATTTTCACTCATCTTTTTTCTCTTCCCATACGATAAAAAAACAGGACTGTTTTGGCACTTCAGTCCTGTTCCTTGATGGTTACGATCAGTCTTCGGGCATACTGATCAGTCCCTGTACGATTGGTCTCCAGGATTGTCTCGGCCAGACACAGAAGAAAACCTTTCCGACGATATCGGATTTTGGGACTGCACTGACAGACACAAAACGACTGTCTAACGTTGCATTGGGATTGTCACATAGGACGAAGTAGGAATCTTCCGGAACTGTATATGGATAAGTAACCTGTCCCGGAATATAAGTTGTCGTCCCCTCGCAGTATGTCGTAATAAATGCAAGCCCATTGACTGTGATATTGCCCTGTTCGTCAATCACGATCACATCTCCGGGAAGACCGATGACCCTCGAGATATGTGCACGATTATTATCTCCAACCCTGAAGGCAATGATCTCACCTCGTCCCGGATCGGAGAACCGGTAACTGAATCGACTGTAAACGATCGTTTCACCGGACTGGATCGTTGGATCCATTGCTGTATTATCTACTTTTATGTAGCCAGCGATAAACATCTGAACGACCCAGAGAATCAGGATCGCTATGCCGATATCCTTTACCCAGGTAAGAATCCCTGTGGAGATCTTCCAGAGTCTCTTTCGGATATAGCGATGTTTTCTTCGTTTGGCTCTTGCGGCTTCCTCTTCAGATATAACCGGCTTGTTTTTTTCTTTTTTCTTTTTATTTTTTTCAGTCGCCGGGGAAGGAACATCTTCTGTTTCTTCCGCAGCTGGCTGCGCCGGTGTTTCATTCTGACCTATATCGCCTGCAAGATCATCTGTCAGGATATCTTCGAAATCGAATTCCCGCAGTTCTCTCGCCTTTGATTCAGAAGACCGCTCTCCTTCTTTCTTGATTTCGTCCTGGCTCATGACTGCTCCCCTCAGAATGTGTTTTTATGCAAAAGAGGGACCCATATAGTCCTTCCGGACATATTTGTCCCTCTCTCACAAAAACTTTGCTTAGATTCTCTCTTTGACCTTGGCAGCTTTACCGACGCGGTCACGCAGATAATTCAGTTTCGCACGACGAACTTTACCGTGGCGAACAACCTGAATATGATCGATACTCGGAGAATTGAGCGGCCAGGTTTTTTCAACACCGATACCGGAGGACAAACGGCGCACAGTTACGTTTTCACGAACAGAGCCGCCCGTACGGCGAACAACGATACCCTCAAACATCTGGATACGTTCTCTGGCACCTTCTTTGATCTTGGCATATACACGGATAGTATCGCCAACCTGAAACTCCGGAATGTCGGATTTCAACTGTTCCTTTTCGATCTCGCGAATGATCTCAGCATTCATGGTATATAAACCCCTTTCTTTACAGACACTCAATAGCAAATGCAGATCACCCTGAGGAACAATCGATGAATAACGGAAAGACCTGCAGCATATTCCTATGCGGCCCTCTTGGCCAAATGCCAGCGGAATATCCAAAATCATGTGAGCGCCTTTCAAAGCGTTCACGAAATAATATTATACCAGATTTAACTCTGATTGTCCAGTAAATCTTGAAGTATTTTTTTCTCTTCTTTTGTCAGCTGATCCTGAATGATCAGATCCGGCCTTCTTTCCACTGTGGTACGGATCGCTTCCTTCAATCTCCATTTCCGGATCTGTTCATGATTGCCAGAAAGAAGGACCTCAGGGACTTCCTGTCCATGGAATATCCGCGGTCTCGTATATTGCGGATACTCAAGCCACATACCGGAAAAGGATTCTTCCTCTGCCGAAGATTCATTCCCCAGAACACCGGGAATCATCCTCGATACAGCATCCATGATGACTAGCGCAGGAAGTTCTCCTCCTGTCAGAACATAGTCTCCGATCGATATTTCATCGGTTACCATTTCATCAATCACCCTGTGATCAATTCCTTCATAGTGCCCGCAGAGAAAAATCAGTTCATCATAAGATGCAAGCTCCCGAGCAGTCTTCTGATCAAACTGACGACCAGCCGGGGACATGAGTATAACCGGTACCCTTCCGGCATCTCTTCCGTCAAGTGCTTCATCAATTGCCTGATAGACCGGCTCTGCCTGCATCACCATACCAGCTCCGCCGCCAAAGGGATAATCATCAACGCTGCCGTAACGATTACGGGCGTACTTCCGTATGTCGATCGTTTTCAGTTCAATAATCCCTTTCTCGATCGCCCTACCGACAATGCTTTCTTTCGATGCACTTTCAATCATCTCCGGAAACAGGGTTAAAATCGTATACTTCACTCTAAACCCTCCAAAAGTCTGATCTCAATTCGATGCCTCTCAGGGTCCATCTCAACAATACAATCACGAATGACCGGAATCAGGATCGAACCTCCAGTCTTTTTTTCGATCTCCAGGACGAAGTTTGCACCTGTTTCCAGAATATCTGTTACTTTCCCATAGAGGATATGATCGGTATATACTTCGGCACCCATATAATCCCGGATATAGAACTCGTCATCAGCCAGAGGAATCGCTTCTTCATCGGGAATCCAGAGCGATCCTCCTTTTAGTCTCTCGGCAGTCTGTGGCTGATCAACGCTTCTGAATCTGAGGATGATCATATCTTTCTGGTACTGAACAGAGGATATGACCAGTTCTCCCAAAATCTTTTCACCCGCTTCATCCCGGCTGAAGAAAACTCTTTTCAATCGGTCGAACCGATGCAGTTCATCCGTCGTGGGATATACCTTTACAGCACCTTTGACACCGTGAAGTGATGTGATGACTCCGACACGAAACATTCCAGCCATATTGCCCTCATTTCCTGAATCTGGTAAAAAGAGGTCAGCGTTTTGCTGACCCCTCTGCTTACTGAACGATTTCTACCGAAACCTTAGCGTCATCCTTAATTGCAGCGGCTTTTACCACAGTACGGATCGCTTTCGCGATTCTTCCCTGTTTGCCTATGATTTTACCCATATCTTCAGCCGCAACTTTAATGGAGATCACCTGTTCGTCATTCTGTGTCTCTTCAGTGATGACAACCTGATCCGGTGCGTCCACCAGAGCTTTTACAATGATCTCAACCAGTTCTTTCACTGTAGCCTCCTAACTGATCGTCTTATTCGATTCCAGCGATCTTCAGAAGCTTTTTCACAGTTTCGGTCGGCTGAGCACCGTTGCCAAGCCAGGTAGCAGCCTTTTCCTGATCAACCTTGATCACGCTGGGATCTTTGGTCGGATCATAGAAACCGATCTCATCGATAAAGCGGCCATCTCTGGGAGAACGAACGTCAGCGACAACAATACGATATGTAGGCGCACCCTTTTTTCCCATTCTCTTAAGTCTGATCTTTACCATCGTCTTAACCTCCTATATTTCTAATTTAGAACCCGAACGGATTCTGGCCGCGGCCGAAGCCCGCACCAAGACCGCCGAGCTGTCTTAACATTGCTTTGCGGCCTTTTTTGCCGCTGAACTGTTTCATCATGCCTTTCATCTGATCAAATTGTTTAAGCAGACGATTCAGTTCCTGAATACTGGTACCGGAACCCTTGACGATCCTGCGTTTTCTGGAAGCATTCAGGATCTGAGGCTTCCTTCTTTCTTCCGGAGTCATGGAATAGATCATTGCCTCCAGACGCTTAAAAGCACCTTCATCAATGTCTGTATCCTTGACTTTTCCGGCCATGCCGGGAATCATGCCCAGAAGAGAACTCACACTTCCCATCTTTGTAACCTGCTGCATGCTGGAAAGGAAATCTTCGAGATTGAAATCCTTTGACATGGCACGCTTGGACAGGTTTTTGGCATCTTCTTCGTCGATGGCGTTTTGTGCTTTTTCGATCATTGTCAGCACATCGCCCATTCCAAGGATTCTCGATGCCATCCGGTCCGGATGGAACTGTTCGATATCGCCCATCTTCTCACCAATACCGGAGAATTTGATGGGCTTTCCTGTCACAGCACGAACAGACAGTGCAGCACCGCCTCTCGTATCACCATCCAGCTTGGTCAGGATCACACCGGTAACATCCAGTTTCTCATCGAAACCTTTGGCTACATTTACTGCTTCCTGACCGGTCATGGCATCCACTACCAGCAGAATCTCGGAAGGATTCACCGCTTCCTTGATCCGCTGAAGTTCTTCCATCAGTCTTTCATCGATCTGCAGGCGGCCTGCCGTATCGACGATCACCAGATTGCATCCAAGTACCTTAGCCTTTTCAATGGCTCCTTTAGCGATCTCTACCGGATCATGATCGGTTCCCATTTCGAAAACAGGAACATCGATCGATTCACCGAGGATCTGCAGCTGCTTGACAGCAGCCGGACGATAAATGTCACAGGCTGCCAAAAGCGGTTTTTTACCGCGTGCTTTCAGCATGTTGGCAAGTTTTGCCGCCATGGTCGTTTTACCAGCACCCTGGAGACCGGCCATCATAAAGACGCTGGGAGAAGTACTGCCGTAGATCAGCCCTGATTCCTGGTCAGAGCCCATCAAAGCGATCATTTCTTCATTAACGATCTTGATGACCTGCTGGCCGGGTGTCAGGCTCTTAAGCACATCGGAACCGAGTGCTCTCTCCTGAATTCTTGCGACAAATTCTCTGACGACTTTAAAGTTGACATCCGCTTCCAGAAGCGCAAGTTTGACTTCTCTCAGACCATCTTTCAGGTCTTTTTCCGTCAGTGTACCTTTGCTGCGGAACCCTTTAAAGACTTCCTGCAGTTTATCGGATAGATTTTCAAATGCCATTTAGCTTACTCCTGATAAGTGCTGATCGAGATGGTATCTTTCATCTGAAGAATAGAAGCAAGAAGCTCCTCTTTCGAATCACTCTGACGGATCTTTTTCTCCAGATCATCCGCCTGAGTCAGCAATCTTACATATCTCTCAATCATATGCAGCTTGTTTTCGATCTGCTGCATACTGGATACAGAGCGATGGATCGCATCGGAAACTCCCTGTCGGCTGATATGAAGAAGTTCACCGATCTCACCCAGTGACAGATCTTCCTGCCTGTAAAGTTTCATGATCTCTCTTTGTTTCTCTGTCAGCAGTTCTCCATAAAAATCGAACAGCAGTGACTGATAGTATATATCGTCCATGGCAACCACCTGCGCATCAAGTGTCAAGTTTTTTTGCTTGACAGTCCGATATTATACACCGAAGTCTCACTGCTGTCAATAGTTTTTTACGGCCGCATTTTTTTCTGAACGATCTCAAAGAAACTCATATCTGAGACCTTGGCCAGCGGGAATGTATACCGGCTTCGATAAACATGGATCCAGGTCTTCGGAGGAACCGGAATCACACGATTCCCATCCGCAATAAAAGCTGCATGATCCGCTTTTGAAAACTTATCCAAATAGAAATCCAGATGATCATCCCCTCTGAGCACGATCGAGCGATCCAGCAGACCATGGGCACACAGCGGTGTCAGAATCAGATTATCAGAAACCGGATTGAGGATGGGTCCTCCCGCAGAAAAGTTATAAGCCGTTGAACCGCAGGGAGATGCGATGATCACACCGTCAGCCTGAAAATCGGCCAGGAAGTGTTGGTTGATCTCACACCGAATTCCCAGAATTCCATCACTTAAATCCCGATGAATTGCAAAATCATTGACAGCGAAATAGGTTTTCGGATCATCTCCGACCCTTGCTTCCAGCATCAATCGCTCTTCAATGGAGAATTCTTCGCGGATCGCTTTTTGAAGACACTCCTCTACCTGATTCCATTCGATCTCTGCCATATAACCCAGTCTTCCCAGGTTGATGCCAATGATTGGAATTCCGGTTCCAAGCAGATGATGGGCAAGACGAATCATCGTACCGTCACCGCCAAGCACGACTGCCAGATCTGCCTGATATGGTTCAGACGATTTCTCAGTCAAAGTTTTTACTTCCACGTTCTGACTGAGAAGGAAGTCTTCCACATATTTTCTTTTTTCCCCACTCGGATCTTTATCCTGATTGGAATAAACATAAACTGATTTCAGCATAACTCGTCCCGTACGTACCGTTCAACGATACTCACTGCCTTTTTCTGGAAATTATGTCCGCCTAGAATGATATCCGCATTCAGTTTGGTCGGGAGGAAATATTTGGTTTCACTGTACTTGGCAGAATTCAGGTAAAAGTCTGCAATTTCTTCCATACTGCCCCTGCCGGCCTTCATGTTGCGTACGATTCGGCGATACATCCGAATCTCCGGATCCAGATCAATATAGATCTTCAGATCTTCCAGTTCGAGAAGTTCCGGGAAATAAAGGACCGTCAGTCCTTCCAGGATCACGATATCCAGATCATCTCTGCTTATGAGCGCTTTGACATCTTCGTAGTATTTAGCAAAATTCAGAGATTCCGGACAATTATAATCATCATATTCCAGTCCGGAAAGCGGAGAAATCATCTTCGGCAGCGGCCGGTTAAAATACCGATCGGTTGCCAGCAGTTCAACCCGATAGTCGTCTTTCAGATCATCCAGCAGTTTTTGTGACAAGGTGGACTTTCCGCTGCCGGAACATCCGGCAATTGCAATTACATAAGGTTTTTTCATGGCCTACCCCTTTTCCTGATCTTACAGCACGATCCCTGTCTTCTTTACAAGAAGTGCCCTGGCACTATCCAGTGAATCGACGCCTTCCTTGTTCTTGATCGGCGCAAATTCATCTTCTCTGATACATTCCAAAGAGAGAACTTCATCGAACGCCTCCAGGATATCAAAAATGAAATATTCCAGCTTATAGGCATTCGGTTCATCCGGTATGAATCTGTCTCCCTTTTCATTAAGACAAACGATCTTCTTGTTTGCCCGATGGATCGGAAGCTGATTCCTGGCTGCCTTTTCTGTTTCTTCCAGATGGAAAATATAATTGAGCGTAACACCGAAATGATACAGATAGTTGCCGTCTTGATCCTTTGCGTTTCGCATTTCATCTGTCAGTTCAGAGTATTCAACAACGGAAGGTCTTCCGTTCCTGTAGCAGATGGCTCCGACCTTTTCATCCGGACTGACCTTGGCAATAACCTTGGCTCCTGCATAAATTCCACGGGAGGAAGCTGCCCCAAGAAAGACCGGATCTGCTATGTTCTGCAGAACATTATCAACAGAAAAAACATTGATCCATTCTACTCCGTCTTTTTTCAGCACATCCAGCAGACCGCAGCGCTGCATGGACGAAAACCATCCGCCGTTTCCATTGGGTGCCAGCGAGATCCGATCTTTATCTTCCAAAAGGATCTTTCCTTCGTGAGAAAGCGCTGGTGCCATATCCTGGCGGAAGAAATGGATATAGTCTTTCGGATAACCAAAATATTCTTTTTCTTCAAAAAACTTCACGGTTGCTTCATGATTCTGATCGCTCGTCATCACAAGAAAATGAAGAGGTTTTTCACTGCCAGCCTGCTTCATATTGTCGAGCATATTGGAAATCAGAATTCCAAAGAGATAAAGATCCTTTGTAATACCTACTTTCAAAGTTCCTTTTGGCCCATCATAGCCAAGTCGGGATCCTTGTCCGCCAGCCAGAACGAGAGCAGCCACTTTGCCCTGCCGGATGATCTCTTCTCCCAGCTTTCTGTCTGTTTCTTTTTCTGCTTCCTGTTCTTCACAGGTAAAAGTATGAAGCGGTGAGATCACACTTTCCATGGCAAGATTGGGCTGCTGCATCGAAGCACGAATCATCTGAAAGTCGATCCCTTCGATCTGCTTTTTCAAAGAATCCTTCTGATCATCGGTCAATTCCTCCCAGAAGCGGAGAATCTGCCCCTGTCCTTCCTTCCGGATCCGTTCAAACAATGCCTGCTCTGTCTGCTTATCCATGTTTTGATTCCTCCATGACAATTATATATCAATTCGTTCCACACGATCTGTGAGCTGACAGATGATTTCGTAATGAATGGTGCCTGCTTTTGCAGCAACATCCTCGAGAAGCAGATCTTTTCCAAACAACAGTACCTCATCTCTGAGTCTCACACCAGGAATGTCCGTTACATCAACCATTAACTGATCCATGCATACTCTTCCCCGGATAGGCGCCTTCATTCCGCGGATCAGAACCTCTCCGCAGTTGGAAAGATGCCGGGGATATCCGTCTCCATATCCGATCGGTATAGTAGCGATATGCATCCTTCGATCAGTCACATAGGATCCTCCGTATCCGATCGGTGTCCCTTTTTCTACCCATTTGAGGTAAACAATATGTGACTTCAGCTGCATGACCGGATCGAGTTCAAACGCCTCTTTATCCATTTCTTCGGATGGATAGAGCCCATACAGCATGATCCCTGCTCTTACCATCACCGGGTAAGGCAGATTCTTGTAACTTTCCGGAAACTCCATAATTCCAGCACTGTTTGCAATATGCATCAGCGGGATCTTCACGCCGCGTTTCTCCACGAGTTCGAGAAACGAAGTCATTTTCTGAAGCTGACTTCTTGCCGCTGTTTTATCCTTCTCGTCACTTCTTGCAAAATGACTGAAGAAACCGGCGATCTCAATACCGGGAAGCAAGCTGATTTTGCGAATAAATTCGGCTGTAACGATACCCGGTTCAAAGCCGATCCTCTCCATACCAGTCTCAATCTTGATATGGATTCTTGCTGTTTGCCCTGTTTTCTCACAGACCTCCGACAGCATCTGTGCCTGTTCGAGGCTGAAAATTGTCAGATCGATATGAGATGACAGTGCTTCCGGATAATCGTCCGGATCAGTATATCCGAGTACCAGAACAGGACTGTTTGTCAGTTTTCGTACCAGTACCCCTTCACCAACGGAAGCAACGGCATACTGATCGACCTTCTCCTCCTCCATCACAGGAATCACATGTTCTATACCATGTCCGTATGCATTGCTTTTAATGACAGCCATCAAAAGCGTTTCATTCCCTATCTTTGAACGTATGTTCCTGATATTTGCACGAAGGGCATCGAGTCTTATCTCAGCTCTCACCCGATAATAATGTCCCATTTCAAACTACTCCCTGATCTTCGATCTGCCAATCGATCGGAGACATTCCATGTGAAATCAAAAAATCATTTGCTTTGGAAAAATGCCGGCAGCCAAAAAACCCATGATAGGCAGACAACGGACTTGGATGCGCCGCTTCCAGAATCAGATGCTGTCGTCCTGTGATCAAAGCCTTCTTATTTCTCGCATATCTTCCCCATAACATAAACACCATAGGTTTTTCCCGTTCATTCAGGAGCCTGATCACATCATCCGTAAAGATTTCCCATCCCATTCCCTGATGAGAACCGGGGCTGCCTGCACGAACTGTTAGTACAGAGTTCAATAGCAGTACGCCCTGATCAGCCCATTTTTTCAGATAACCTGTATGCGGTATGTAACAGCCCAGATCCGTCTGCAGCTCCTGATAGATATTGCGAAGGGAAGGTGGAATATCGATCCCTGGCTGAACAGAAAAACTGAAACCGTGTGCCTGCCCGATCCCATGATACGGATCCTGTCCCAGAATAACGACTTTCACATCTTCATAGGCTGTATTCTGGAGTGCTGCAAAAATATGATACATATCCGGATAAATGACCTTTGTACGGTATTCTCCGGCAAGAAAACGTCGTAGATTCTGGTAATAATCCTTCTGAAACTCGTCCTGCAGAAGGACTGCCCAATCGTTCGAAAATTTAGGGGCCATGTTTATTCTTCCTTCATGTCACAGATCTTCTCAATATGAATGTATTTCAGAATATCTGTCGAAGTCATTCCATAGGCACCTTTTGCCTGTTTCGCCAGATCTCCGGCTGCTCCATGCAGATAAACACCACAACAGGCAGCTTCAAAGATCTGCATTCCCTGTGCCAGAAGACCTCCGATCATTCCTGACAGTACATCACCGGAGCCTGCCGTCGACATGCCATTGTTTCCGGTCGTGTTATAGAACATTCTTCCGGCTGGTTCACAGACCAGGGTCATAGCATCTTTCAGAACAGCAATACTGTGATAGCGTTCCGAAAGTTCTTTTGCTGCCCGGATAGGATCATCCATGATCGATTTAACGCTTTGATTCAGCAGTCTGGAAGCTTCTCCCAGATGTGGTGTGAGTACTGTATTTTTCCCTCTGGAAGCTACCATTTGCTGAAATTCTTCATCGATGGACAATAGATTCAGTGCATCCGCATCCATGACAAGCGGTTTGTTCTTTGGCATCAGTTCTACGATCTGTTTCATCATGCGTTGAGCATAGGGTTCCATGCTCATACCCGGACCCATCATGACTGCTGATGATTTTTCGATCAGTCCGGGAAGAAATGCAAGGTCTTCAGCATTCTTAGCCTGATAAGGGAAAGAAATCGCTTCAGGAACCCTATTCTGGAGAATTGGCTGAATCACTTCAGGAACAAGAGTCTCAACCAGTCCGGTGCCAACTTTATATGCACTGATCGTTGAGAGCACGGCAGCGCCCGACATATTCCGACTGCCCGCAACTGCCAGCAGATGTCCGTAAAGCCCTTTGTGTGAACGGGAGCGTCTCTGAGGCAAAAGCCATGCAACATCCTGTTTTTCCAGCATGAAATCTTTTGCTTCCTGAAGCGGAGGAATCGATTCCGGAATTCCGATATCGACCACACTGATATGACCAGCATGATCTCTGCCCGGATACAGTAAAAGACCTGGTTTATATCGGCAGAATGATACGGTTTCATCTGCTTCGATAGCACATCCCATGACATTGCCGGTATCACCCTGGATGCCGGAAGGAATATCGATAGAAAGAACTTTGAAAACACCCCTGCGATGAAGTTCATTGACGCTGGTAATAATTTGCTCATGCATTCCCTGGATTTCCCGATCCAATCCGGTTCCGAACAGAGCATCAACAACCCATTCGCTCTCGGCTGCCAGATGATTGAATACAGATGCCTGAGGGATCGACAGGACAGAAATCTGATATCCGATCAACATGTCATAATTGGTTCTGGCTTCTTCCGTCAACCTGTCCTTCTCTCCGGCAAAGAACACACGAACCTGGTATCCGGCTGATTTCATCATTCTGGCGGCGGCAAAACCATCTCCTCCGTTGCCTCCGCTTCCACAAAGAAACAGGATATCATCCTGCTTTGTGCAGAGTTTCTGAAGTCTGAGCGCAACCTGTCTTGCTGCAGCTTCCATCAGCAGAATTCCGGGAACTTTCAGTTCCCTGGTCGCATACTTGTCAGCTCTTCTGATCGCATCTGTCTTACTGATCCATTTCATGCTGTGTTTCCTCCTGCCTATTCTTTCCGTAAACCGTTTCCAGTACTTCTTTGGCTTCACGGATTCTGATCTCATCGGTCTGCCAGATCTCATATTCACTCAGGGACTGAAGTCCCATAGATACACTTTCTTTGCGAAAAATCATAGGGCTTTCCATTACTTTCTTGCCGGACATGTGAAAACTATCAAGAGGTACCGAAGAAAGGATTCTTCGAATCGCATCTGCACTGATGCCGGATCCGGCCATCAGACTGATTCTGCCTTGTGCCTTTTCATTGAGTTTACGAAGAAGTCCCACGCCGTCAACAGCCAGGTTCTCCCCACCTGAGGTAAGGATCGTATTAAATCCCAATCGAATCGCTTCCTCCATGGAAGCCCCCTGATCTTTGCACATGTCAAAAGCCCGGTGAAGCGTTGCTTTCATATTTCCCTTTTCCCCGATCAGGGATTCGAGAAACTGAACATCCAACTCCCCGTCTGGTTTTAATGCTCCGATCACAATTCCATCCGCACCAGCTTGTCTGAACAGGCGAACTTCCTCAAGCAGGATCTGTTTTTCATATTCAGTATAGCAAAAATCTCCGAATCTTGGTCTCAGCAGGACATGAATACGAATACTGACTGCTTTTCTGACAGCATGAAAAAGTGCCAGAGAAGGAGTCGTTCCTCCGATCACCAGATTCGCACATAGTTCTATACGGTTTGCTCCGCCTCTCTCTGCGGCCAGTGCTGACTCAACACTGTCGCAGCAGCATTCAAGAATATAGTTCATGGGGTTTTCCTCCCTTTAACATGCACTATAGTATATATTGTACGAGTCCCATCCATCAAAGTCAAGCTGTGACTTATATGCGCCTCAAATCCCGAAGCCGGGGAACGATCGATCGGAAAATTCGAATCATCTCGTCTATCTGTGATAAAGACTGCTCCGCTCCGATGGTAATACGAACGGATTCCCTGGCTTCTTTCAGTGAGAGGCCGAGTGCCGTCAAAACATGAGAAGGCTGATCTGTACCTTCCTGGCAAGCCGATCCGGATGAGATAGCCAGCCCTTCCATATCCGCAAACTGGACCAGTGTTTCTCCTTCTATCCCCTCAAATCTCACGTTGATATAACCCGGAATTTCAGTTGGTGGAATCTCATTCCTATTCTCGGCTCCATACAAAGGACCGTTAAAATGAATATTCGGAATTTCACGAATCAATCCGCTCACCAGCTGATCCTGAAGCGATCGAACTTTTTGACTGGATAAGACTGTCTCTTGAGCTGCTATTGTTGCTGCTTCTCCAAACCCGACGATTCCAGGAACATATTCTGTACCCGGTCTTGCCCCTCGTTCCTGTTCCCCGCCAGGGAAGAATGGTCTCATCATTTTTTTATCACGACAGTACAGGGCGCCGATTCCTTTAGGACCTCCGATCTTATGAGCACTAAAACTCATCAGATCAACCGGAAAATCGGATAGATCGATCCTGATCTTTCCAAGTGCCTGGACAGCATCAACATGAAATACGATTCCACAGCTTTGACAGATCATTCCCATCTTTTCTACAGGCATTCTCGAACCGATCTCATTGTTCACCATCTGGCAGCTGACCAGCACCGTTTCTTCTGTAATCAGATCCTTCAGTTGATCCGGATCTGCCACGCCAAAACGATTCACCGGAAGATAAGAGATGCGATATCCGGCTTTTTCCAGAGACCTGGCTGCTTTCAGGACGGAAGCGTGTTCAACAGATGAGATGATCAGATGATTTCCCTTTTTAGTTGAAAGAGCGGAATGAATCGCGAGGTGATTGGACTCAGTTCCTCCGCTGGTGAAGATCATCTCTTCTTTTCCTGCACCAACAGCCTTCGCCAGTTTCCTTCTTGCATTTTCTACCGCAATTCGCGCTTCCTGCCCCTCCGTATGAAGACTGGAAGGATTACCGTAAACTGAAGTAAAAAAAGGCAACATCGCCTGTAAGACTTCGTCTCTGACAGGTGTTGTTGCCGCATGATCCGCATAGATTCTCATGAACGATCATCCTTTTTCACATAATAGGTTATCCAGTTTTCAAATAGTTGTTCCGAGTGTTTTTTCCATACAGAAACAGGTTTTTTAGACGGATCATCATCCGGGAAATAATGTTCAGGTACCTCGATCGGAAGCCCTTTTCCAAGGTCGCGGAAGTATTCGAAGCTCAGTGTATCCGCTTCATATTCGGAATGCCCGGTAATGAAAACCTCACGATGCTCTTCATCAACAATCAGATATACACCAGCTCTGGGAGATTCTGCTGCAATCTTCAATCCATTAATTCCAATCACATCCTGTTTGTCTGTAAAAGTATGCCGGCTGTGAGGGGTATAGAAGGGATCCTGCATTCCGGTGGTAAGGGGGGAAGGCACTTCCAGATGATGTTCAAAAATACCAAACTGTTTCGCTGGGAGTGATTTCTTTGGTATTCCGTAGAAATGATACAGCCCGGCCTGCGCACCCCAGCAGATATAGAGTGTGGAAATTTTTCTTTCCCGGCAGCTGTCCATGATGTCGGTCAGTTCCTTCCAGTAATCCACTTTTTCAAATGGCATCATCTCGATTGGTGCACCGGTAATGATCATCCCGTCAAAAGGAATATCTTTTACTGCTGAAAAAACGGTGTAAAATTTCTGAAGATGCTCCGGGTCTGTATGTCTCGGATGATAGCTTTCCGTCATCAGAAAAGTCACCCGAACCAGTTCTTTGGACATAGCTAACCGGCGAAGGAGCTGCCTTTCGGTTCGCTCCTTCACCGGCATTAAGTTCAGTATGGCTATCTCGGTTACCTTCCGAGAACCTAATTCTTCTTCGGGAACGATCAGATCTGTTCGTCCTTCCTGTTCCCATTCAGCCTTCAGTTCACTGACGGCCGGGAGTCCCTTGATTTGTACCAGAGGCATTCAAACTTTCCTCCTGAACTTGAGGTGCAGGACCCATCGGCTGCACAGGCATCTGCTTCATTTGCTGCATCTGCTGTGCGATCATGGCCTGACGTTTTTTCTCTGTCTTCTCTTTGTCTTTCTTGATGATCACTTTGATCACTATGATCACTATAACAACGATCGCGATAAAAATCAACCATCCGATGAAATGTCTTGCGACAGAAAGCAGAACATCCTGACATCCGGAAACGAAATTATTGATACCGCGGCTGAATGCCTGTGAGAGTTCCTGACCGAATCCGATCGGAGGTTCTTCCGTACCGGAAAGCCTGCTGACCTCCCTGAGTTCGATGTTGACAGTTGAGAAACTGACCAGTGAATCGTAGCGGCGAAGATTGCCGGAATAATAATCGATCTCATACTGGGTATCGGAGATCGCACTCTGGATAGTGATGATATCTTCCATCGTTTCGGCTTTCTTCATCAGCTCCTGCAGGGTTTCCATCTTTGCTTTGGCGGATGCAAGCCGATTCTCGGTATCGTAGTAGCTCTCACTGATATTCTGCACATTCTCATTGAAGGAACGAATGTTGCCAAGCTCTCCGGCGGTATCACAGAAATACCGGTACTGTCCGGAAGGAATCCGAAGCGTATAGGAGATATAACGATAACTTCCATAGTTGGAAAGATTGCTGTTCTCGATATAGCCTCCCGCTTTATCCACTCTGTTTTTGATGGCATCGACCGTTTTGTCGAATTCGATCGTTTCCATCTCCATATAGGCGGTATAGATCAGCTTCGCATTCATCAGCGCCTGGTTCTGTGTATCCGTATTGGAATCGACCGTTTGTTCGGTCGTAGTTTCTGCTTTATACTCCTCGTTGGATGCATAATCATAATCACCATAGGCTGCTTCATCATAGGCGGCTTCGGCGGGAGCCTCATAGGCTGCCTGATGAGAAGCGGAGTAACTTTCTTCTGCATAATAATTTCCGCTGTCGGCTTTGCTGCCGCTGCATCCAGCCATCATCAGAATCATGAATGCACTCATGCATACAGAAAGGATAATGACAAATGTTTTTTTCATGTTTTAGGATCCTCCTGATTGATTATCTTTTGTCTGACACCCTATAGACGAAAAAACAAATAACCTGGTTTCAAAGAATACAATATCATGCAAAAAAAACTTTGTCAATCCTGCACGATCTCTTCCAGCACTAACGCCTGATAAGGCCAGAGCGTGATCTTCTGCTCTTTTCTGTCCAGATCCTGATAGTTATTCAGAAGAACCTTGGCATCAGAAAGCCAGACAGGCAAATGATAAGGTGTATTTCTTTTACTGAAATTCGCGATGATAAAAAGACGTTTGCCCTGATACTGACGGCTGTAGGCAATGATCCTGGGATTCATATGATCATATTCCGAAGTCTCACCATAGATAGCCGTTTCATTTGTTTTCTTGAGTTCGATCAGTTTCTGATAGTAATGATAAATCGATTTTGCAGAAGAAAGATCTTTCTTCACATTGATTGATGGATATTCCGGATTCACTGACTGCCATGTGACATGACCTGTGTTGAACCCCGCATTGACCGAATCATCCCACTGCATCGGTACTCTGGCATGATCCCTTGCACCATATTTGATGATGGATAAGGCAAGTGCCTTCGGCATGCCATACCTGGTAAGCAGATCATATACGAAATGAGAGACCGGATCTTTCATCTCATCGATGCGCTTGAAATCACAGTTTGTCATTCCGATTTCCTGACCCATATAGATAAAGGGAATGCCAAAACCCATAAATGTGATCGTCGCAAGCATGGTAGAAGCTTCATACCGATAATGCTTCGTATCTATGGAAAAGCGATTCACGCTTCTTGGATTGTCATGATTTTCAAGTACCAGCGTATTCCATCCGGATGAATAGTAAGAACGCTGCGGATTGAACAGTCCCTTCTTAAACTGAATCAGATCAAAAGGTTTTTTGAAGAATTTGAGCCCGCCGATATTATCTGCTTCCAGGTGCTCAAAGTGGAAGATCGTATCCAGTTCATGGTTGGACTCTTTCACATAGGCATGTGCCTGTTTTTCGGATGGACGGAAAGATTCTCCTACCGTATAGCTGTCAAACCGGGAAAGTGCTTCCCTATTGATCTGCTGCAGAAATTCATGCATTCTCGGGCCGTCGACAAAGAACTTCGCGCCTTTATGAACGCCATCCGGAGAAAGATCGTCCCGGATCGGATAAACCTTGGAAAACAGATTAAAGACATCAAACCGGAATCCATCGACGCCTTTTTCCAACCAGAAATTCAGAATATCTACGATCTCCTGTCTGACTTTCGGGTTTTCCCAGTTCAGATCCGCCTGTTCCTTACAGAACAGATGCAGGTAATAATCTTCTGTCTCTCCGATCCTTTCCCAAGCACTTCCAGTAAAAGTAGAGAGCCAGTTGGTGGGCGGACAAAGCTTTCCTTTTTTATATCTTCCTTTCCGGATGATGTAATAATCCCGATAAGGTGAATCCGGTGAAGAAATGGCCTGCTTGAACCAGGTATGCTCTGTAGATGTATGGTTAATGACCATATCCATGATCACCTTTAAACCGCGTGCATGGCACTCCCTGACCAAACGGTCAAAGTCATCCATAGTGCCGAATTTTGCATCGATGGCACGGTAGTCACTGATATCATAGCCATAGTCATAATCCGGTGACTGATAAAGCGGAGAAAACCAGATCGCCGTGACACCCAGCTCTTTGATATAATCCAGCTTGGAGATGATTCCTTCAATATCTCCCCAGCCATCATTATTGGCATCCATGAAACTGAACGGATAGATCTGATATACGACAGCATTCTTATACCATTTTGTCTGCATTTTCAAACCTCCTCTTCCCTTTCGAACTCATTATACTCCCGCAGAGAGGAATTGCAAGAGCTTTCATAGAGGCGTTCATTGTATTCGGCTATCGATGCAACCGCTTCATCAAACCCCTTCAGAGCATCAAACGGTGCGAAGATCTTTGCTCTCTTTCCAGTATCCATCTGTGGATGCGCGATGCGAAAACTGTCAAAGCGATCGTGCTGAGGTTTCCCCTTCAGGTAAACGTTTTTGTACCGAAACCCAGCCGGCATTTTCATCTCTCCGATCCCCATTATGCTTTGTGCCCTCCGATCTGTTGATTTCGTTCCAGAGTCGTCGCGCCTTCCAGCATATTGATCCCTTTGAATATGGCGTTAGCTCCGTATCGCCTGCGCATTTCCAGCATGGCCTTCTGTATTCGTCTGTCCCGCTCTTCAGTTTCCACATTCTGAAATATATCCATCTGGCAAAGGCTCTCATCCGGAATCACTTCACTGGCACAAACACCCAGTCTTCTGTACAAAAGGCGATGATCTGTTCGTTCATCGAATTGTTTGATCAGCAATTCAGCTACCGCCTGCGCATTACTTGTCGGCGACAGAAAACGGCCGGTACCACCCGCATGAAGCGGATGTACCCTTCCATAAAAATCCAGTGCCAAAGGTCCCTGATATCCAGGACATTTTTCCAGACTGGTTGAGTCATAGGAAAGCCACCAGGTAAAGGTTCGGCTGATCAGTTTTTGGGCAAACATGTCTGCACATAGAACTTCTATCATTTCCTGAAAGACTAACACTGCTTCTTCATATCGATACGGACGAGGCAGAACCTGACCATTGCTTAATGAGTTCCCGGATGGCTTATAGGCTTTGATATTTTCCATCGTCACCGGCTCTATACCCCAGGCATGATCGATCAGGATTTCTCCATCGATCCCAAATGTCCTATAAAAGAATTCCTCGTCCCACTGACTTCTCTGTGCAACATCTCCCATCGTCCGCATTCCTGCCTGCATAAGCCTTCTCGCTTTTCCACGTCCGATCTGCCAGAAATCCGTCAGAGGCTGATGATCCCAGAGCAGGAACTTATAAGAGTCTTCATTCAGCTCAGCTATGCGTACACCATCTTCATCGGCCGGCTTTTTCTTCGCAACGATATCCATAGCAATTTTGGCAAGGTAAAGATTGGTTCCGATGCCGACTGTTGCCGTAATGCCTGTGGTTCCAAGCACATCCCGGATCATCGTCATGGCCATCAGATGGGCCGGGTGAACTCCTTCTTCCTCTGCTTTATGCTCGTAGAAATGAAGATATTTTGTACAGTCGATAAAGCATTCGTCAATAGAATAAACATGGATATCTTCGGCAGATACATAGCGCAGATATATACCGTAGATCTGTGCCGAGATTCGTTCATACTCGGCCATTCTCGGCGTGGCAATCAGATAATCGACTTTACAGTGATGAGCTGTTTCATACAGTCTGATCGCCTGTTTTGCCTCAAACAATCGTGGTCTCGAAGGCACTCCGATGGCCTTAAGCGCTGGCGATACCGCCAGACAGATCGTCTGATCAGTTCTCGACTCATCCGCCACCAGCAGATTGGTTTTCAGCGGATCGAGTCCCCGGGAGGCACATTCTACAGAAGCATAATAGGATTTAAGATCAATACAAATATATGCTCGTTCCATTTTCATCATCCCAGTCCCTTGATGACATGTCTCGCAACGCCCTGCAGGCTGAGCTTATCTACCAGGATCTTCTTTCCAGGATATATCTTCTCGTTTGCGTATGCCAGGACGATCTTTTTCCCTTTCTCATCTTTTCCAGCATATCGTTTCAATGTATTCTCTCCGTTTTCATCCAGCGCAACGATGATATCTCCTTCCTTGCAATCCGTCTGTTTTCGGATGAGGACCAGATCGCCGTCGGATATCCCGGCATCCTCCATGGAGTCTCCGACAGCCCGAAGCAGATAAAACTCGCCCTGCCCGAAGATCGCTTCAGGAAGGCTGATATACATCTCTACCTCTTCCTCCTGCTGTTCCGGATCACCGCAATGGATCGAGCCTACCAAAGGTGCAGAAAAATAACCGAGTGTCGTCTTGCTGATCTTGGGAAGATCCGTAATCCTTCCGTTCTCATAGGTAAGCAGACCGCGTCTGTTCATCTCTTTCAGATACTGATAGATGCAGGCTGCACTGCGATCCAACCGGGCACCGATCTCACGGGTAGTCGGTGTGCTGTGATGCTCTCTGAAATATTCTCCGATATACTGGCTGATCTGTTCCATCAGTACTGTACTTTTGCTTCGCATGATACTTCCCTCTATCGTAAACAACTTGTTTATGATAGATATTATACCTGTTTTCTTCTGAAAAAGCAATGCCTCCCGCATCTTATCGGGAGGCAAAATCTGACGTCAGCTGTCCTATTCATTTTCTGATCTTAACTCTTCTTCCAGTTCCTTCAGATAGGAAACAGGAAAAGCATGTCTTTTCAAAGCGATCTTTTTGGCTGTTTCTGTATTCATCCGATCCTTCAAAAGCAGCAGTTTATCGTAAAAATGCTGTACTCGGGAGTTTGACACCTCCAACACGCTAAACATATCGCTAACCCGCATGGTTAGCGGATTTTTTTGTCAAATTTTAGATTTTTATATTGCGTCTTATT
>JAFOIR010000391.1 GCA_017420625.1 Bacillota bacterium | reverse complement strand
CGCTCTCCAGGCCTTTCTGAAGGGCTTCGACCTGATCGGGCCGGCCGGGCATGATGAGATCGCACTGAGCTGCCGCGGCTTTCTGAACGTCGCCGCTGGCGGGTACGGTACAGTCTTCGCGGGAGGCTTTCATGGAATCCCAGTCGGACATGACCATGCCTTTGAAGCCCCACTCGTTGCGCAGTACCTTGACCAGAAGATCGTAGTTGTTGGTGCAGTAGATGCCGTTGACTTTGTTGTAGGCTGCCATGACCGTCATAGGAACCGACTCTTTCACCGCGATCTCAAAACCGCGCAGATACAGTTCCCGCAGCGTCCGTTCTGTCAGGTTGGAGGAGGACATGTTGCGCTCCAGCTCACAGTTGTTGGCAACAAAGTGCTTGATGCTCATGCCTTTGCCCGGATGCTTCTGCACACCGCGTACGATCGCAGCGGCCATCTTTCCGGAAACCAATGGATCCTCGGAGTAGTACTCAAAGGTACGTCCGCAGAGCGGGTTGCGGTGGATGTTCATGCCGGGGGCGAGCCATACGGTTACACAGAAGGCTTCCATTTCTTCCCCGACTGCATCTCCGACCTCTTCCAGCAGCGCAGGATCAAAGCTCTGCGCCAGCAGCTGGCTGCAAGGCCAGGCGGTCGCATACTGATAGTGAACGACACCGTCCTCCGGGTCAGCCATCTGGCTCTTCAGTGCCATGCCGGCAAAACCGAAGAAATAGCGCTTGTAGGCTTCGAGGTTTTCCGGGACACGGGAGGCTTTGGTGCTGCCGTCAGGAAGCTCAACTACCTGACTGGTCAGGTTCAGTCCGGCAGGGCCGTCCGAAAGGATCACGTTCGGGATACCGAGCGACTCATAAAGGTCCGGTGTGGTCGTGCCGGAAGCGCCCATGGCTTCTACCTGCAGATTCTTATTGGAAGTTCCGCCGCCCACCGTGAGACGGATCAGCTCATCCGCGCTCATACTGTCGGTCAGGGCATCGGAATATTCCGGCTTCTCATAATGATGGACCTTCGTTTCCGGAACGGCACTATCCAGTGCAAAACGGACAAGTCCGGCTGTTTCCGTGTTTTCCCGCTCCGGAGGGGTGATCTCTTTGATCTCATGCTGAGGCGAACAGACATTCACACACTGTTCCAGGATCTTCTCTTCGCTGAGCGTAAGCACTGCACAGGGATTTTCCCCAAGGGAAAGGATATAGTCTCCTCCGCGCAGCACCCATGCGGCTTTTGACTCATCATAAGAGCTCAGCTCCCGCAGGCAGATCGGAAGAGTGAGTGTTTCCTCTTCTCCGGGCAGCAGATTCCTGGTCTTGGCAAAAGCGACCAGCCTTCTGGCCTCTGCTCCGGTGCTTCCAAAGGGTACAGCGGCATAGACCATCACGGTTTCACGGCCGGCATGCTCACCGGAGTTTCTGACGAGTGCGCTGAGTATGACCTTTCCATTCTCCAGCCCGATCGTGTTCAGACTCGTTTCAAAACAGGTATAGTTAAGCCCATAGCCAAAGCGGTAGCGGGGCTTCACGCCAAAGGTGTCGAAGAAACGATAGCCCACATAGATGCCTTCGTTGTATTCCTGATTATATTTATCTCCTCCCAGATAGGAGTAGGTCGTATTGGAGGGAATATCTTCAAAACGGTATGCCCAGCTGGTAGCCAGTCTTCCGGAGAAATTCTCCTTGCCGGAAAGAACATCCGCCAGCGCATTGCCGCCCTCTTCGCCGCCCTGGACAAAATAGACCAGTGCGGAAACGTGCATGGTATCCAGGAAGGACAGATCGATCACGCCGCCGCAGTTGACAACGACGACCAGATTCTGATAATGCTGGGAGACAAACGCCAGGTTTTCCCATTCCACATCGTCCAGACGATAGTCACCCTGTTCATCTGTGCGGTCATTGCCTTCTCCGGCCTGGCGAGCCAGCACATAGATCGCGGTATCACAGGCGGAAGCCGTATAGTCTTCTTCTGTGATCGGAATGCCGGTAGGATGCCGGAAAGGGGTCACGGTGCCAAGGATCTGGTAGAAATTCTGCATTCCCTTGACGCGTTCTTCCTGCTCAAGCCGGTAAGCTTCATAGGTATCGGAATAGAAGCGATCAAACCGGTCCAGCCAGGGAGTACTGGTAATTTCAAAACCAGCGCTTTGAAGTCCCTGCTCGATCGTTACGCTGTAGCGTTCCCGTACAGCACCGGAGCCGGTACCGCCCTTGACGGTCATCCGGGCGCCGGCGCCGTAAAGCGCAATTCTTTTATCTTTTAATGGAAGGGTGCCGTCGTTTTCCAGAAGGACAAAACCTTCCCTGGCAGCTTTGCGGGCTAATTCCCGGTTTTTCAGCTCCAGCTCGGACGCGGCTTTACTGGTACTTCCTTTTAATATTTTCATCTTCTTTGCTCCTCTCAGGGCTTCCATCTGTCCTGCCAGCGAAGAACAGGCTTTTCATCTTCCCACTCGATGGGAAGCCAGACATAATCAGCGATCCGGGTATTCGCGGTTTCCAGCTGGTTGGCTCTATACATTTCCCGTCTTTCTTCGTCCGTAGCCTGATAGTGTTCAGGATCGTAGGTGCCGGCGATCACACGGGTGAAAATGTCTGCCAGTCTGGCATTCACAGGTGTCTGCGGCAGCCAGCGGTCAGCCATGGCGATAAAACGATCGGTTCCTTCCACGCGGAAGATCTTGGAGATCTGACTGTTGAAGGATGCGCAGGTTTTATCTTTCTGATGGGGATCGCCCAGACTTTCAAACACACCCTCCCAGGTGCCCGATACGGCACTGTCGCTTCGGTTCGGTACATAACCGGTCATGCCGCTCGTCAGCATGTATTTTTTCCCATCCTTCTCGAACAGTGCCGGAGCTTCCCGCGTAAATGGCGGGGTAAGGCCGGCATAGCTCTTCGCCACTTCCTTTTCTGCAAAGAGATAATCATCGCTAAGTTCCATGGTAAGCAGGCAGGCATGATCCGCATCAAAATAGAGGTAAGCCTTCCCGGAATCGGGATCACGGATCAGATCGAAGTCTCCGGCCTTGTGTCCGCCGGGATTGTAAAGATCTTCGACCATTTCATACGGACCCAGGAGCTGATCTGCCTGCCAGATGGTAAAGGCGGCTTCGGGACCGGAGAGTTTGATCCAGCAGACATATTTGCCGGTCTTTTCACATTTCAGGATATGCGGACGGTCGACCCGTTTCGTGGGAAACAGCGGGGAGTTGGGATCATCCAGCACAGGCGGGATGAGAAATCCTTTGTCCTCCCAGTTCGTGAGGTCTTGGGATGCATACACTTTAAGACCCCATGTCCAGATCCCATTACGTCCATCCGTATGTTCTTTGTTCTCGCCGTACCAGTAATATAATCCGTCTTCATAATACACGGCGCCGCCGTGTGCCTGGATGCGTTCATTCTTTGTATCCAGCCAGGCCTCTCCGGGAAAGATCGCATCCTGCTGATGAATCGACGGTTTGACTTCTTTGGCTTTATCTGCCGCGTCGATGGCCAGGAACTGTTCGATCAGTTTGCGCTCGGAAGGGCTGATCATGTTTTCCGTGGTGTTGAGCGCCTTCAGCGCTTCGTCCATTCCCTGGATGATCTCATCGGCTTTGGGGTTTCTCGTATAGCGCACCAGCTGTTCCACGGATAAAGCGGATGCCTGCGGATTGGACTCTGCCATTTTTCGCATTCCGGGAAGGAAACGGTCAAAAACAGCCACTGCCTGCTCATTTTCCAGCAGGTGGGCGATCTTCATGCTGACGTTGTAGATCATGGTTATTGTTCCTTTCGGATCTTCTGCAGGGCTGCGTTCAGACTGCGGATCGCTTCCTGCGGAACGCTGTCGCCCGCCTGTTTGATGAGGCTCTCCAGACTCAGTCCGGCCATCATCTTCTGCAGGTTGGCATTGTTGTTTGCTTCTTTGGCCACATCTCCGCGCTTGGCCGCCATGCTCTGCATCATCCGGCCGAGGATCGCTGCGGTCTGCGGATTCTGAGAAAGCGCGCCCATGGTATCCTTGATCGAATAGCAGGCCGGATCATAATCAGCGGTATCGAACCAGTTGATCACTGCCTGTTTGCGGAAAAGATAAGCGGGGTTGGGCTTTTCGGTGCGGCGGATCGTCATATTGTCACGGCAGTCTCCGCTGAGAGCTTCGATCTGGTGTTCTCCCGTAAGCGGGATCGTAAATTCAAAGACCCGGTTTCCGGTTTTGGTTTCGGTTTCTTTTCCATCCACGAGAAGGGTCACCTTGTCAAGGTTGGAATAGACCTTGATCTTTGTAGTTTCTTCCGCCCGATCGGCATAGCGCCGGCCGCAGAGATGAACGAAGGGTTCTTTGCTCCATGCTGCTTTATAGAGATAGAAAGCATCTTTCTTCGTTTGATGATCGAATTCGATCAGGCCTTTCTGGTTTTCACCCTTCTTGCCGCCTTCGTCGCGTCCGTCTGCGGCAAAGTCAAAGAGATTCCAGACATGCGTCGCCCAAAGGTAGGGACGTTCTTCAATAAGCTTCAGGATATGTTCGTGATAGACGCACTGATATTCTTCCGTATAGTCACCTTTTTCCGGCTGGGAAGAATGGAAAGCTGCATTCGCGTCCGCGCCGTATTCAGAAAAACCGATGACGCGTTCCGGATACATGGTGTGATATTCGTCGAAGAACTGCTCGTTCTGCTGAAGTTCTCCCAGATACCAGCCGAAATACAGGTTGTAGCTTGCCAGGTCAGCGATCGGGATCAGCGGGGAGTCTTTTTCCAGCATGAACGCGTGAGCCATAACAGTAGGCCGGGTGGGATCCATCTTGTGACACAGATCGTTCAGGTCCTGATGATCCTTCAGCAGCTCTTCCGTAACGCTGCCGCTGGCAGTGATTTCATTGGAAAGACCCCAGCAGACGATGGAAGGATGGTTATAGCTCTGGGTGATCAGCTCTTTCATCTGACTCATCACATTCTCTCTGCCGCCTGTCATATGCTTGGAGATATAAGGGATCTCCGCCCAGACGATGATGCCGTTCTCATCGCAAAGATCATAGAATTCCTGTGCATGCTGATAGTGAGCCAGCCGCAGGGTATTCGCACCGAGTTCCCTGATCACGGCCATATCTGCTTCATGATCGCTCATCGATAATGCATTGCCGATCTCTTTCTTGTCCTGATGACGGCTCACACCGCGAAGAGGATAGCTGCGTCCGTTGAGGAAGAAACCCTGGTCCGGATCAATGTGAAACTCACGGCAGCCGAAGCGGGTACTGATCTCATCGATCACTGCTCCGTCTTTGATCAGTTTTGCTGTAGCCGTATAGAGATAAGGGTCGTTTAAGCCATCCCACAGGTGGACGTTCTTCAGGCCGATGCCCGCCACTGCATGTCCGTCCTCAATGGCTGCCTGACAAATTTCTTTCTGGTCCTCTGCTGAGATTTCGATCAGGATCTCGTCGCCGCCGCTCTGCCAGGTTTCGACCGCGACCGACGCTTCTTTCTTCTCGAGGTACACCTGAGGCGTTACCTTAATGCCGGGGGTGCCGTCCTTTAGCAGCTCAAAATGATCTTCCGGAACGATGATCAGTTTGACGTCGCGATAGATTCCGCCATAGAAGGTGAAATCAGCCATCTGGGGATAGACCGTGTTACCCGCGCTGTTGTCCACTGTCACGACGAGCATGTTCTCATCGCGAAGTGCTTCGGTCAGATCCACGCGAAAAGTCGAATATCCTCCTTCATGGTGTGCCAGATGACTGCCGTTCAGAACAACGTCGGCACTCATCGCCGCGCCGTTAAACTCGATAAAGCATCGTTCTGTCTCTTCCAGCAAAGGTCTGTCAAATGATTTGCTGTAGATAGCGGCGCCGCGCCAGTAATCATTACCGCCATCCTGTCCGTCGGCCGCATTCCATGTATGAGGCAGTCTAACGGGAATCTGTGCCTCACCAGGTTTGTTAAAAAGCCAGTTGTCATTAAAGAGGATGATCTTTCTCATGGGTGTTCTCCTTTTAAAGTAATACCGGACAGCGGCAGCACGCCGCTGCCCGGCAGGCAGTTGTTATGTTCTATCCTTTATTTATTTGCTTTGGCGGCCTTCTTTGCTGCTTTCGCTTCTTTGGCAGCCACTTTTTCCAGGTATTTCCTGTTTTCGGTCTCAAAGTCAAGACCCTTCTTTTCACATTTGGCTTTCAGGTCGGCAATACGGTTGGCTTCGACATCAGCCTTCTGTGCTTCGATCTCACGGCGTTCCTGTTCTGCCGGCGGGATGTATTCCAGACCCATCGCTGCATATTCCGCTACGCGGCGGTCCTGCAGTTCTTTGGAGACGGTCGGCATCTTCTTTTCGATATCAAAGAAGAACTTGAACAGAAGGAAGATCATGATACCCATCACGATGTAGGTACCCTGATAGGAGAAGTTGATCCATCCGGTGGCTGCTGCAGGCTGATCAGCATAAAGTCTGATTCCTTCTGCAGAAAGACCGATCTCAGCGGGCTGTGCATACTTGGTGAGCATCAAGCCCAGGTTGAACAGACCCTGTGCAATACCGACAGCGAACATCATCGCAGCGGAGACAAATCCACCCGTAAGACCGTCGCAGCGGGTGCCGGAATTCCATTCCACATGGTCGATCACGTCGCCCATGTAGGACATGATGAGGTAAGAGAAGGCAATGTTGCCGATCGCAGCCAGGGCAGTACCGATCATGATATACATCCGGTTGCCGGCCATCGCATAGGCAAAGACGGAACCAACGATCGTCAGGATGGAGCCCATCCAGATGGTCTTGGTGCGGCCCAGCTTCTTGACCATCGGAAGTACCAGCGCAATGCCGGGGCCCATGGGAGAAAGAGCGATCATCTGGAACGTTGCCTGGATGGCAGCACGGGCACCGTACTGATTGCCGCGAACGACCCATCCGCAGTAATAGATCAGGGAGATGTTGCGCATGTTGCCAAGAATATTGAAGGTGAATACGATCAGCACGAAAATGAGCCAATATTTATCTTTCAGACAGACCTTCAGCTGCTCACGAAGTGTTGCTTCCGGCTTGATCTGGACCTTTTCAGTCTTTTCCGTGAGCCCGGCACCGTTGCGGCGTTCTTCGGTTACACGTTCACGGGTAAAGAAGTACTGGATGAAGGTCAGCGGGATCGCCAGGCAGGACATCAGGCTCATGGTCAGCAGATAACCCTGGGCATCATTGCCGTTCATCGCGGCACAGACGCCGGAGAGGATCATCGGGAAGAAAATGGATACGATACCGGTACCGATGTTGCGGGTGATCTCAGCAGCCGTCGCCAGATTCTTACGCTGAGCAACGTTACGGGTTGAAAGGGCGGGCGTTAGCTCCTTGGACATGTTCCACATGGTGAAGGACACACAGTAGTAGAGCACATAGGAGAAGCAGACCCACGCAGCCTGGATCCTGGGGCCGGAGAAAGGCATCCAGAACAGCAGCACCACGCTGAGGACCACCAACGGGATCGACAGGATCAGCCAGGGACGAACCTTACCCTGACGGCATACCGTCGAGTCGATGATCTTGGACATGACAATGTTCGTGATGGCGTCGAAGAACTTCGACAGCAGCGGGAAGAGCACCATAAAGCTCGCCATCCATACTGCTTTTTCTGCCGTGAAACCAAGGACGTCCGTCATGTACTGGTTGTAGTAACTGTTGACGATGGACTGAACGACCAGCATACCGTAGGGACCCAGCACATAGCCCAGCCACATTTCCTTTGCGCCTACATTGGCTGTGGTAATGCGGGAATTCCATTTGCTGCTCTGAAATGCATTGGCCAGCAGACCACGTTTTGTTTTTGCCGTCGTACTCATGGCATTACCTCCTTAGAAGAATTTCCGAAGTTTATTGACTTCACTATAGCCAAAGAAAACAGCTCTGTAAAGCAATGTTGTTGCGTATCAGACAATATAATTGCTCTACTTTGAATTTGCGCAATTATGTTGCTTAAAAAGCAATAATATACTATAATTCTCTTAGAAAGGAGAGCTTTGAATATGGACGAACAAAGCCAGGATTTCGGAAAACTGACTTCCTTTACGGAAGCGCTGCTCTGCAGTCCCAGCGTATACTGCTGGCTGTATTCACCCGATGGAATGCTGAAGACGACAAACTGCCCGCAGCATGTCTATCATCGAATTTTTGAACACGTCGGCGGTCTTTCCTATATGCTGAAGGAAGGTCGGACGGAGCGGACGCCTCTGATCATCGGTGCTGAGCTGGGTATTCTCTGGGCTGTCGTATATGAATGGGAAGAAGATGAACTAAGCCAGTGCTGTGTGATCGGTCCGGTGTTTCACGATGAAGTCAGCAATGAACTGCTTTCGGATGCGATCCACCGATACCATATCGATCCGGCCTGGCGGCCGATCTTTGTTCAGGCCGTACAGAATATCCCCGTCATTTCTTCCGTTTTATTTTTTCAGTATGCTGTCATGCTGCATGCGATCGTCACGGGCGAAAAACTCAGCCGAAGCGATCTGCGCTTTCAGAGCCAGATCGTGCAGACGCCCGGAAAGAAACAAGCGCCTCGCCGCAGCCGTCATAAAACCTATCAGGCTGAACAGATGCTCCTCCAGATGATCCGCGAAGGGAATCTCAATTATCGCAGTGCAATGGAAAAGGCCGGACAGCTCTCGAGCGGCGTCCGGATATCAACGAACGACCCGGTCAAACGGGCAATCCTTTCCAGCAGCAATTTCACAGCTCTCTGCACACGGGCCGCTATCGATGGCGGCCTTGAGCCGGATACAGCCTACACAGTGGGTGACAGCTACATTCAGAGTCTGACCGAGTGCAGAACGATCGCAGATGTGCGTACGGTCAACCATACGATGTATGAGGATTTTATCCGGCGTGTCCACTCCCAGCAGACGGATCCCCGTCTGTCACGGCAGATCCAGAGTTGCAAAGCTTATATCGAGACTCATCCGGACAGAGATCTGTCACTGGAAAACCTGGCGAAACAGGTTAATTATTCGGAATACCACCTGTCCCGTAAGTTTAAGGAAGAAACCGGTATCAACATACGGGATTATATCAGGACCGTCCGTGTGGAACGGGCAAAACTGCTGCTTTCATCCACAGAGATGAGTATCCGGAAGATCTCGGAACTTCTCCGCTTCAGTGCTTCCAGCCACTTCGCCCGTGTTTTTCAGGAGATCACCGGACAGCTGCCGCAGCAATACCGGAAAGAGAACTATCAATAGTTACATCCATTCCGAGGGATCTGTCCAGCCCCTCTTGCCCAGGTATCTTTCCAGCGGCATCTTTGCGATCTGTTCTTTGGTATATCCGGAATTCATCATTCTGGCCCAGCCGCCTTCGGCTTTGCCGTCAGTCACCGCATCCGAAGGACGCATCAGATTAAGAAGGGGCTCTCCGGCTTCAAACCGGCGGGCATTCTCCCGGATAATGGCGATCGTGGCAGCCTGACGATCCGGTACCTGCGGGGTCATATGGGGCGTGATATAAACAGTCGGCATATGCCAGAGAGGAGAATCCGCAGACAGCGGCTGCTCTTCAAATACATCCAGGCCGGCGCCGGACAATGTTCCGTCATTCAGTGCTTCGATCATGTCTTCGGTCGAGACGACGCCGCCCCGGGCCATATTCACGAGGAATGCGCCCTTCTTCACCTTGCTGAGAGTCTCCTTGTTGATCATATGGAAGGTCTCATCGGTGAGCGCGATCATTAATATAATGAAGTCGGATTCTTCCAGCAGGGGGTCCAGACTGTCACCGTTGCTGCTGACAAGCTGACGGTCGATATATCCAAGATTCTCATTGTAGAACCGGTCATAGGTGATGAGCCTCATCCCCAGGGCGTGCAGTCTGGAAGCGAGCTGTCTTCCGTTATTGCCCAGGCCGATGATGCCGGCAGTCCGTCCGAAGAGGCCGCGCCATTCTTCAGATCCTTCTACGCCCCACTGACATTTGTCCTGGCTCTGAAGGAGCTGTCTCGTATGATAGCAGCTGTGCATCATAAAGTAGATGGCGTGTTCAGCCAGTACCGGGGCACTTCTTCCGGCTGCGCCGGTAACCGGGATTCCCCTTGCGAACACCTCGGGACGGGCAGAACCGTTCAGCCCGGCATGATCGCACTGGATCCATTTCAGTGTATTTTCTCCCAGAAGGCAGGGGTCCACATCTCCCATGATGATCGCAACGTCGGCGTCTTTCACTTCTTCCGCCAGCCGCTCCTTATCGTAGAAATCCACATAGACAAAGTCAGATTGTGGAAATACACGCCTTAGGTCATGCATGTTCTGTTTGTTATACCATACGGTCGTCACAACTTTGTTGATTTTCGGCATAGCCTGTCCTCCCTATACTAAATTATCTTACGTTTATTATCTCATGATGACTCGGATTTGACGATTCTCATATTTGCTTTTCTGTTCTGATTTTAAACTATCCTCGGAAAAATGACCGAGGTCTTTTTTTATTTGCACAAAATCAAATATTCCGACAATGTATCAAATATGAAGATTTACGGCAATGCTTTTCCTCCGATAAAATATAAGCAATCAACCTTCTGTTTTTATATAGGAAAGGAGTATCCGATGGCAAATTGGTGGAATCAATATCCCTGGCGTGTGATCCAGCCCAACTTCCGGCAGATCGACACCGTAAACTTTGATGAAGACCGCTTCCTTGAAGAACTGCGTTCTTTCTCCTGCAACGTGGTCATGCTGAACGCTGCCGGTCTTCTGGCCAGTTATCCGTCTGAACTGGAAGACCATACAAAGAGCCCTTTCATCCAGGATTTTGATCTGAAGCATCTGGTAGAGAGGTGTCACGAAAACGGCATCAAGGTGATCGCTCGTACGGATTTTTCGAAGATCGCTTTTTCTGTGTTTGAACGTCATCCTGACTGGGCTTACCGTCATGCGGACGGCACCGAGCTAAATTACAACGGTTTTGTGCAGACCTGTCTTCTGGGCGGCTATCAGGGCGGCTACATGGATGAGATCCTCAAGGAACTCTTCCGGATGATCCCATTTGACGGCATCTACTGCAATATGGGAACAGCCACCGGATATATCGTCGACTACAGCATGAAGCGGCACGGCCCGTGTCAGTGTGAGGCCTGCCGCACCGCTTTCAGAAACAAATATCAGATGGACATTCCGGTTGAACTTCGTCCCCGGGACAAGGCGAGCATGATCTATTTCGGATGGCAGCAGGAAGTTGCCTCCGCTCAAAAGAAAAGGATCACCGCCCTGCTTCGCCAGATCAATCCGGAGCTTGCCTACTGCTCGATCGACTATTCCCGCCAAGAGGCTCACGCTGATTTTGCTTCGGAACTTCCCTACTGGCAATATCAGGCAGCTTCCGCTGCACGTGCCATGCGCGGCATGGACTTGGAAGCCACGGTTGCCAATGTAGATTTCATGGGATTTGCCTATCGCCACACCTCCTGCAGCGGAGCGCTCCAGGAACTCAGACTCTGGCAGACTCTCGCCAACTTCGGCGGGATCGACTACTACGTAATAGGCCGTCTGTATGATAAGGCCGATCAAACGACTTTCCCACGTGTCAAACGGATCTTTGCTTATGCGAAAGATCACGAAGATCTGATGTACGGTGTAAAAAGTCTTAGTGATATCCTGCTCGTTCGTGATTCCTACATTATTCCGAATAAGGAAGAACGCGGCTGGATCCGTCTGTTGACGGAGAATCATTTCTTCTTCGATGAGACCCTGATGGGCGGACTCGGCAGAAAAGATCTGACGAAATATAAAGCGGTCATCCTGCCCGAGAAGACCCGTCTTCCCCAGCCTCTTCAGGACAAGGTCAATGCCTATGTAAAACAGGGCGGCATCGTCCTTACCAGCGGCATGAGCGTCCCGCTGGCCTGCTGCGGTATAGAAGCTTTTGAAAAACCGGACAAGAATGCTTTCGGCGCTATGTTCCGTTTTTCAGATGCAGAAACAGAATTGTTCCCTGCGTTTGCCGACCGCGAGTATATGATCACCGGTCAGGACTATATTCCTGCCAGCTATGCGGAAGGAACAGAAAAGTACGGTGCCTTCTGCAAACCGGAACGCTTTGGTCCGCCGGAGCTTTGCTATCCCCTCGATGATCCGACACAGCTTCCCTGTGTTACCCGTTATGCCTTTGGTGAAGGCTTTGGTCTGACAATGCCCTGGCATCCCGCTACCAACTACTACCTGGATGGTCATGAAGCCTTCCTGCTCTTCGTCCGCGATGTACTGAAAAACCTGTGCTCTATTCAGCCTGCAGGCGAGGACCTTAGTCCGATGGTGGAAGTGACCCGCGGCTGTAAGGGGGATACCGAACTGATCCATTTCGTCAACGGCACCGGTCACTTTGGCAACAGCTATTTCGATCCTGCTGTTTTATCGAATCAGAGCATCACCATCCCCTGTCCCTATGATCATGTCACGGCAGAAAACCTGGATGTTCCCGGATGTGTCAGCTGGAAACTGGAAGATCATCGTCTGACGATCACGATCCCCACACTGAATGCTCATGCCTGTATTGTCATCAAGGAGGAAAAGTAATGACGGTCCCTGAAAAAGTCGCCGCTGCCAATCAGCGGGTTATCGAGATCATGACGAAAGCACGCCCTGTCTGGACCGATGTCAGACCCGCACTCGAAGTGGTGCCGGGAATGGAAAAAAATCTGATCCTGATTCCCGGACCGCCCATCCGTCCGGAGGATCTTCCCATTCCCCTGAAGACGTCCGTATGCGGTGCTGCCTGTCATGATGGTCTTGCCAAAAATATGGAAGAAGCCTGGGAAATGGTTTTAAGCGGAAAGATCCGGATCGCTCCTTCTCAGGACTACAACTGCGGCAACGCTGCTTCCAGCGTCATGTCCGCCAGCATGCCTGTCTTTGTTGTAGAAGATAAAACTTCCGGCGGCAAAGGATACTGCGTTCCTCATCCGGGATCCAATCCCCGGGTCCTGCGCTGGGGCATCTACGGTGACGATGTAGAAGAAAACCTCAGCTTTATCCGCGGCGACTACGCTGCAGTCCTCGGGCAGGCTGTGAGAGCCTCTGGCGGTATCGATCTGGTGCGGGTCCTCTCCCGTACTGCCGGCATGGGGGATGAGAATCATAACCGTCAGCCGGCTGCCTCCATGGCGCTGGCACTGGAACTGGTTCCTTTCCTGCTGGATGTCGATCATCCGGCCAGAGATAGAGTCATTAAGGAAATCGTCGCCAACGATCGTTTCTTCCTGCATGTCATGATGGCCGGTGTCGAGGCCATCATGTCTGAAGTGAAGAAAGTTCCTTATTCTACCGTCATGGCCGGTATGGGCGGCAACGGGATCGAATTCGGGATCCAGGTGGCCGCTACCGGCAATCAGTGGTATACCACCCCTGCTCCTTTGATCTCCGGTATTTTCCTTAAGCCGACCACCACGGAGAAAGATCTGCTTGGCTACCTGGGCGACAGCTGTGTCACCGAGGTGTGGGGACTGGGCGGTATGAGTGCCATCGCCGGTCCTGCCTATCTGCGTATGACCGGAGGCACCTTCAAGGATGCCAAAGACCGTACGGAAAAAGCCCGTCAGGTTTCTCTCGGCGAGCACAACTTCGCTCCGGTTCCCTGGGACGATTACCGTGGATTTCCTGTGGGCGTCGATATCAGAAAAGTGGTTGGCCTGGGGATCCTTCCCATCAGCCACGGCGGTTCTGCACTGAAGACCGGCGGACAGGCCGGCGCCGGCGCCTGTGAACTGCCCATGGATGTCTTTAAGAAAGCCGTCGTAGGTGTAGCGGCTGAAGTGAAAAAGCTGGAAGGAGACGAGGTATGATCTTTGTAAAAATCGAGAAGAACCGGTACATCGACTCTCTGGAAACACTGTCTGAAACAGCCTTTATGAATGAGCAGCCGGGAGTCAGAACAGCCTTTGTCGGAATGGCGACCGATACTTTCAAAGAAGTGACCGCAGAAATCGGCTTAAGCAGCCCTGAGATTTCTGCGTGTTCGGAAGCGGATTATGTCATCGTAGCCGACTGCGAAAGCGAAGATGCTTTCCATCAGGCAGTCGAAACGATGAAAGCCGAGTCCGCTCCTTCAGAGGATCTGGAAGTTCAGGAGACCTATTCCAGCAGCCGGGCCGCCAAAGAAGCATACCCCTCTGCCAATCTCTGTCAGATCTCCGTTCCCGGGGAATATGCGCTGGAGGAAGTCAAAAAAGCGCTGAATGCAGGTCTGCACTGCTGCGTCTTTTCCAACAATGTTCCCCTGGAAGACGAAAGGGAAATGAAGGAGCTGGCCAGAGAAAAGGGTCTTCTGTGCATGGGACCTGACTGCGGCGTTGCCAACATCAACGGCTCTGCGCTGGTTCTGTCCAGCATCAACAACCGGGGACCTTTCGGGATCGTCGGTGCTTCCGGCACCGGGATCCAGCATGTGGCGGCTATCCTGCACGAAGCAGGCAGCGGTGTTTCGCAGACCATCGGAACGGGCGGCAATGATCTGAAAGAAGCCGTCGGCGGTATCACGATGCTGATGGGGATCGATGCGCTGGAAGCCGATCCCGAAACCCGCTATATCATCCTGATCTCCCGAAAGCCGGCTGATTCTGTCCTTGAAAAAGTACTAAGCCGTGTCCGCCGCATGAAGAAGCCGAGAGTTGTTTTCTTTATGGGCTGCGAGAAAGAGCTGATCGAATCCACCGGTTCTGTCTGGGCCGGCAACCTGGATGACTGTGCACTTGCTGCACTGGAACTGATCCACAATGATTATTCGCTTGGATCACTGGAAAGCCTGAAAGAAACCGCAAAGGAAGCTGTACAGGGAATGGCTCCTGAGCAGCAATATGTCCGCTGCGCTTACACCGGCGGTACTTACCTGGATGAAGGTATGCGTGCCATGTGGGAGGCTACCGGCGGGATCTGGTCCAATGCGCCTTTAAGCCCAGAGTGGAAGCTTCCCTTCGGAGAAAAGAGCCGGGAACATACGGCGATCGATTATGGCGAGGAAGAATATACGCTTGGCCGTCCTCACCCTGCCATCGACGCTTCGATCCGTAAACCGGCCATCCTGACCGAAGCCGCGGATCCTTCCGTTGCCGTCATTGTACTGGACTTTATCCTCACTCCTCCCGGTCATCCGGATCCCTGCGGCTATGTGGCGCAGGATATCCGTAAGGCCACGGAAATGGCCAAAGAGCGCGGCGGAAAACTTGTTTTCATTGCTTCCGTTCTTGGAACGACAGCCGACTGGCAGGATATCCGAAAGCAGGAAAAGGAACTGGAAGATGCCGGCGTCATCGTATGCCGTACTAATTACCGTGCGGCGCTTTTAGCCAGTGAAATCGTTAAACTCAGGAGGGCACAGCTATGACCGAATCCGATACCAGTAAGATCCTCCATCTGTTCCGTTCGGAGCTCATCGTCGTTAATGTTGGCCCCCGCTCTTTCGCGGATGTCCTTGAAAAGCAGGGATACAAGGCGCTGCAGGTGGACTGGAAGCCTGCAGCCGGCGGTGATAAAAAACTGCAGGAACTGCTTGAATATCTGGGAGGTTACTGATGAAAGTCCTGGTATGCAACGTAGGAAGTACATCCCTGAAATTCAAGCTTTATGAGATGCCCGAATGCCGTGTACTTGCCAAAAGCGGTGTTGAGCGCGTCGGTTCCGACAAGGATGCCATCTTCCGGTATGAAAATTGTCTGAATGGAGAAAAGATTTCTTTCGATCAGGCAGACATTCCTGACTATGCCAGCGGCATCCGGCTTTTCCTTGATTATCTTACCGGCACAAAGACCGGTGTGATCCCCGCTGTTGATGCGATCGAGCGGATAGGCTTTAAAACGACACTTTCCAAGGGTCATCTGGGCATCCACGAACTGGACCAGGAAGTGCTTCAGGGCATGCAGGACTGGATCAGCCTTGCACCGCTCCACAACCGGGCGTATCTGGAAGCGATTGATGTCATGCGGGAATTTCTCCCGGCCTCCCGGTTTATCGGTTGTTTTGAGACCGCTTTTCACCAGACGATCCCTCTTTCAAGGAAACTGTTCGGTGTTCCCTATGAATGGTATGAAAAGTATCAGGTCCAGCGGCTCGGTTATCATGGTGCTTCTCACGGATACATCGCCGATGTTCTCAATGAGAAAGGCCGTGACTATACGGCGATATCCTGTCACCTTGGCGGCAGCTGCTCCATCTGTGCGATCGAAAACGGAAAGAGTGTTGATACCAGCTTTGGGATGAGCCTCGAATCCGGTCTGATCCATGCCGCTCGTGTAGGCGATATGGATACCAGCATGAGCTATTTTCTTCATGATGAAGGCCTTTCCGATACCGAGATCCTGACAGGCCTCCAGAAAAAAGGAGGCCTCTTAGGTATCTCGGGCATCTCCAGCGACCTTCGTTATATCCTCGAAGCCGCCGAGGCAGGTAATCAGCGGGCTCAGCTTGCTGTAGATGTTTTCGTCACCGGGATCGTTCATTATATCGGCGCTTTTGCGATGGATCTTGGAAGACTGGATTATCTCGTCTTCACGGCCGGGATCGGAGAACATTCCGATTATATCCGCAGAGCTGTCTGTGCCCGTCTGGGTATTCTGGGCGTTAAGCTGGATGAAGAAAAGAATCATCAGGGAGAGACGCTGATCTCTTCAAAAGACTCCCTAGTTCAGGTTCTGGTCATCCCCACGGATGAAGAGCTGGGGATCGCCCGCCGGACTTATGAAATGCCATAATGGCAAAAAAATAGACCTGATGTCGTGAAATTAGATTTTTTCGCAAATAAATCAAATTTCACGACATCAAGACTAATTTATAAATATCCATACACCCATCTCAATGATAAGATGAAATTACCTTCAATTCAGTCAAAATTCTTATTTAGGAGGATGCAATGAGCACAGTGAAAACAAAGCGCGGACTGCTGAACGGTTGGTTTGATTCTCCGTTCTGGAACAGCCGGATCACCTCTGCCAATGTCCATGGCAAAGAGCGCTGGCTTGGCTATGTAGCAGGACCTTTCGGCGTCATGCTGCTTCAGTCCATCGTCAACAGTTATTTCAACAAATACCTGACGGATACCCTTGGTTTCACCGTCAGCCGGGGACTTTGGATCGCCAGTTTCATGGTTATTTTCCCGGTTCTTTCCAAACTGCTGGATGCTGTCACCAACGTAATCATGGCCAAGGTTCTGGACAAGACCACCTGCCGCCAGGGTAAACTGCGTCCATGGTTTATCCTTTCGCTTCCTATCACAGTCGCCAGTATCATCATGATGTTCGCGATCCCGGATATGAGCGCAAAGGCACAGGCTGTCTGGGTTATCATCTCCTACAACCTGTTCTATTCTGTAGGCTATACCATGTGGTATATGGCTTATGAGCTTTCTGCCGCTCTGTCTACCCGAAACGTCAAACAGCGTTCCGGCAACTCCATCGGCGGACAGATCACCAAGAACATCGGTACCGGTATCATCTCCATCCTCTTCCCGACCATTCTTCAGGTGATCTCCCGGACGATCGCTCATGGCAGCGACAAGCAGGGCTACCTGATCACGCTGTCCTTCATGTGCGTCATTGCTGTTCCTCTGACCTTCATCCAGTATTTCTACACTCGTGAGCGTATCACCGAAGAGCGCAGAACAACCGAAGCAGGCACTGAAACACAGGTAGTCAAGGAAGCGAACTTCCTCACCCAGCTCAAAGCCTGCCTCAAGGATAAGTACTGGATCATGTTCATCGTCCTGATCTTTGTTTATCAGGTATTAAATGCATTAAAGAGTGTTTCCCAGATCTATTATGCAGGCTGGGTCGTCGCCGGCAACGCTTATGGTCAGGCTGCTGCTATCCAGGCTCGTTTCACCATGATCGCTATGGCACCCATGGGTCCCATGCTGTTCGTTGTCGTCCCGCTGATCAAGAAGTACGGCCGTACCAAGATGATCATCATCGGTTCTGTCATTGCCTTCCTGGGTGCCGTCATGGCCTTCTTCGGAGCCGGCAGCACCGGTCCGGTCTATGCAGGTACCGGTCTCGGCGGTATTGGTGCTATGTTCTATGTGTACACCATGATGAGCTTCACGGGCGATGCGATCGACCATGTGGAATATTCCCAGAAAGTTCGTGTTGAGGGTGTGACCGCCGCACTGGTCGGCTTCATGCACTCGCTGGCCAACGGTCTTGGACAGGGTCTTTTTAACCTGGGTCTGATGGTTTCCAAATATACAACGCCCGAACAGATCGGAACGATCGAAGAGAAGGGCAAAGTCATCGAACTGTTCGCTGATCAGCCGGGCGCTGCCACTACATGGATCAACTTCTCCTATCAGGGTGCCATCGCACTGACCGCCCTGCTGTTCCTGGTCCTCTTCGTGTTCTTCTTTGATATCGACAAACGTATGCCGGAAGTTACCACCGCCCTGACAGAGCGGAAGATCGCTGAATGCGCTGCCAAAGGCATCCCCTATGTTTCTCCGCAGGAACAGCAGAGAGCTGAGATCGCCAAACAGCAGCAGGAAGCAGAAGAAAACCGCGTCAAGGAACTGAAAGCTTACTGTGAGAAGAAAGGCCTGGATTTCGATACGGAAAACCAGAAATATCTGGACAAGAAAGCCAAGAAGGACGCTAAGAAGGCGGCCAAAAAGGCGAAAGCAAAGGTCTAAGCAGTAAAGTCATGCTCTCCCGGCTGTTTTCAGCGGCGGTTTTGCTCCCTGAAAGCAGCCGGAGGGATGCCGGTTATCTCTTTGAATGTTTCCGCAAAGAAACTGCGCGATCCGAAATTCAGCTGATCACAGATCTCCTGGATGCTCCTGTCCGTTGCCAGCAGCAGGGTCTTTGCCCGTTCGATCTTGGCATTCTTGATATAATCGTTGATGCTCATACCCGTTTCCATCTTGAACTTACGGGACAGGTAATAGTCCACATATCCGATCGCTCTGGCGATCTCTGAGAGCGTGAGTTTATCCTCCACATGCAGATCGATATAATCACAGCAGTTCTGGATATGAACGGACAGATTGGGATTGGCGTGGCCTTTGTGTACCAGATGGATGAAATCATCGTACATGGTATGACCGATATGGGCGGCATCCGTCAGTGTTTTACAGGAAAGGATATCCTGGATATAGGCATCGCCTCTGGTATAGGCAATCTCCGGGGTGATCCCGCCTTCGATCGCTGCCCGGGTACACAGAGAAATGAATACGATCTGTGAGACCTTGATCTGCTCCAGCGATCCCATCTTTGCCAGTCTCACTCCCTGACTGGCTGAAGCCGCTTCCTGGAAGACCGTCTTATAATTGAGGTCGCCTTCGGAGACCATGCGCAGCAGTGCTTTCTCTTTCAGATAGGTATTCATACGGTCCTTCTGTGCGGTCTCGCTTTGTTCCACTCTTTCATTATTGGGTTCACGGAATACGATATCGGCATTGGTCAGTTTATTGCCGGTCACACAGTAGTGCAGCATCCGGGTGTAACGGGCAAAATCTACCGCAGAAACGACCGGTACCCGCTGGAGGATCCGGATCAGCTTGGGCCGCCAGTTCGGCGCAGCTCTCTCATTCAGAGAGGCTTTTCGGATAACATCGTAGGACAGTTCAGTGGAGGTCACCGGCCCGAATACATGAATCCTGACTATCTCCTCTTCTTCCACTTCGAAAGTCGTACTCCATGTCAGGCCAAAAGGAACACTCAGGATCATGGGGGCGGTATTCTCCTGACCGTAGAAAAGAACTTCCTGCATGCAGCCGGTACTGCGGAAAGCTTTGTCCAGCGCCAGATCGGGACAGTTGGTATTCAGAAGCTCGCCCCGGTTATCATAGGTCCACCGGTACATTTTTCCGGTACAGGATAAAAGCTCCTGCAGACAGTCAAGCCTTTCATCGATTGTCATTTCACTTAGTGTCATGGAAGAGACCCTCCATCGGAATCATTTAGATGTAAATTAATTTTATCATATGTAAGACAAATTTCAAGACAAGCTTCAACTAGGAGACATCGCGTTATGAAAATTGGATTTATCGGAATCGGAATCATGGGAAGACCCATGTCTATCAACCTTGTCAAGGCTGGCTATGATGTCATGGTCTCCAACAGAGATATGAGTAAATGTGAGCCCGTGACAGCGCTTGGTGCCAAAGCAGGAACACAGCAGGAGATCGCAGAGTGCTGTGATGTCGTACTGACGATGCTCCCCAACGGGCCTCAGGTCAAGGAAGTCATGCTCGGAGAAAACGGGGTCGGTGCTCATATGAAACCCGGTTCTGTTTTCATCGATATGAGTTCCATCAACCCTGTAGATTCTCAGATCATCGCCAAAGAACTGGCCTCTTACGGCATTGAAATGCTCGATGCCCCTGTTTCCGGCGGTGAACCCAAAGCCATCGACGGCACGCTCTCCTTTATGGTCGGCGGCAAGCAGGAAGTCTTTGATGCCTATAAAGAACTGCTCGGTGCCATGGGCTCCTCCGTTGTGCGCTGCGGCGAAGTCGGTGCCGGCAACACGACCAAACTGGCCAACCAGATCATCGTGGCCTGCAATATCCGGGCACTGGCTGAAGCTCTGACGCTCGCACAGAAAGCAGGTGTAGATCCTCAGCTGGTTTTCGACGCCATCAAAGGCGGCCTTGCCGGATCGACTGTCATGAATGCCAAGGCACCCATGATGATCGCAGGCAATGACAAACCGGGATTCAAGATCGATCTGCATATCAAAGATCTGAACAACGCACTGGACTGCGCTCACAGCGTAGGGGCACCGGTACCCATGACCGCTTCTGTTCAGGAAGTTCTTCAGTGGATGAGCAGCCATGGCGGCGGCCAGAAAGATCACAGTGCGATCGCACAGTATTATGAATATCTGACCGGTATTGAGATCGGAAGGTCCTGAATAAAAGAAGCTCCTCGCATCGACGGATCATCACCGTCCCCGCGGGGAGCTTCGTGCTTTTGTCATTATCTGTTGATATGACACACCTCTGATAGGATCCAGTCACAAAGATCCTCTTCCCAGGCACTCCACTTTTCTTCGCCGGAATAGCCGTGGAGGGCTCCTTTCGATACGTTCACCCGGTTGTGCGGAGATGCGTCGGCGACCTTCCGGGCATAGATCTCATGGCCTTTCAGCATATCTTTGGTTCCGTAGTTCATGAACTGAGGCAGATCCTGGATACGATCGAAGTGTTCGATGAGAGAATACTCCTTGGTCCAGGCTTCTCTCTTTTCCGGATCGGTGTAGACCTCCGGACCTTTCAGGTTGGCCAGCATGTTAGGGTTGTCCTCGAAATGGGTCACCGGATAGACGGTGATGAGATAGTCCGGACGGCCGTTCTCTTCGTCGATGCCATCCGGCGTGTAACCTTCCGCTTCGATCGGATCGTTTCCTAAGAATGCAGCAGCCGCAGCCACAGCATAACCTCCGGCAGAAAAGCCCATGACGCCGACTGAGTCCGGTCTTACGTCATATTCCTTTGCATGGGCTCTGACCCAGCGGACCGCCCGCTGGATATCCAGTGCAGGCAGCGGCCAGCGGTAGGGAGCCAGACGATATTTCACGACAAACGCAGAGACACCGATCTTGTTCAGCATTTCGGCAGGATGTACGCCTTCGTTTTCCGTCGAAAGCATACATAATCCTCCGCCTGGTGCAATGACGACCGAGGTTTTGGAATCCGGTACGATATAAGGCGTGATCGTAGGCACATCGTCATAGGTATCGCTGACGATACCTTTCCGGATCTGGGTACGGTCGATATAGTCGTCCATTCCGTGGCTGTCCTTGCTGAGTTTGCTGCCAAAGACTGCTTTGAACCAGTTCACCATGACCAGTGGCTCGATCGTTTTGGTAAGACACATATCCTCCGCTTTTTTGCGGTT
>JAFOIR010000044.1 GCA_017420625.1 Bacillota bacterium | reverse complement strand
GGGCCAGAGTGCATTTTCAAGCAATCTTTGAAAAAACATTGCAGGGGATAGGGAACGTGTGGTAAACTGATGGATATGAATCAACCAGATATTGGGAGGATAATATGTTCTGTACAAATTGCGGCCAGCAGCTGGCCGATGGAATTAAGTTTTGTATTTATTGCGGAGCACCCCAGGCAGCAGCCGTTCAGCCTATGGTGAATCCACAAAAGCTGGAGGAGGAAGTGCCGGTTCCGACAGCACCGGAGCCAGCGCCTCAAATGATGGAAGAACCGGAACCTGTTCAGGAACCAGTACCTCAGCCAGAGCCGGAACCCCAGCCACAGTGGCAGCAGCCCCAGCAGGTTCAGCCGCAAAACCAGTGGCAGAATGCTGCTCCGGCCGCACCATTTGAACAGCAGCCGCAGTGGCAGCAGCCCCAGCAGGTTCAGCCGCAAAACCAGTGGCAGCCACAGCAGCCGGCACAGAATCAGTGGCAGACGACAGGGCAAACAGGATGGCAGCCCGCCTCGCAGAATCAGTGGCCCGGAATGGAACCTGAACCGAAACCGGAACCTAAAAAGAGCAAACTATGGATTCTGATCGTAGCAGCAGTAGTCGTATTGGCAGGTATCGTGGCAGCTATCATCATTCTGCTTGGCAAAGGGAAAGATGGTAAGGACAATTCCGGTGAGAGCAGTGTGATCGAGATCGAAGAGTCAAGCGAAGAAGAGAGCAGCATAGAAGAATCCAGCATCGTGGAAGAATCATCCATGGAATCTTCAGAAACATCCTCGCAGGAATCAAGTGAAGAATCATCGGAGGAGTCTTCTGAAGAATCTTCTCAGGAATCCAGTGCGGAGTCTTCTCAGGAGTCTTCTGAAGAATCTTCTCAGGAATCCAGCGCTGAGTCTTCACAGGAATCCAGTGCCGAGTCCTCACAGGAGTCCTCCTCAGAAGCTTCGCAGGAATCCAGCACGGAGTCTCAGGCAGAATCGAGTGCTCCTGCAGCTGAAGGCGAGACCAAAACCGTTACAGCTAAGAATGGTGTGGCGATCACCGTTCCTTCAGGCCTGACAACAATGGATACCGGAGCGGGTATCATGGCTACCGGATCCGACATGATTCTTTACACGGCTTTCTTTGATACAGATCTGAACGGCGCGGGAATATACGGAATCGAGGATTTCCGTGAAACACTGAAGAAATATCCTGACATGCTCACGCAGATGATGGGTGTCGAATCCATCACCCTGGGAGAAACGCAGCAGGAAGTGCAGTTTGGCGACCGACACGGCGATATCTCGGATTTTACCATTTCCTATGAGGACTTCTCCGGCAAAGGTAAAGTGTACCTCATGGAAGATAATTCCAATTATGGTATTTTCCTGATGTACTATGTAGCGATCGATCAGGGTAAGAATCCGGCACAGGCCGCCGAACAGGCGGAGGAGGCCATCAAATCCGTTACTGCACCGGAAACCATCGGCTCAAAGAGACTTTACTACATGCCGAACGACAAGAGTTTTATCGTCTGCGTAGAAGAACAATACACCGATACTTATTTTCCGATAGAAGAATCAAGGATTGCCATTGTTCTGAAGAATGCAGCCGGAGAAGACAGATATATTTCGGTCGAGAAGGAAGATATGAACGAGTATGGCTTTACCACGGCAGACGAATACATGAATGCCTATGCGGAAGCCATGAATCATCCGAATCCTACGATTCTTCAGTATACGACCGGAGCATATCCGTTCCGTTATATGATTTCCACCTATATGAATGACAGCAATGAGGAACTGACCTATCTCTTTGCGACCTATACACCAGGAGATGGTATTTTCTACACGATCTATGCTGAAGGATCTCCTGAAGAGATCGAAACGCTCTTCCCTCCGGTGATCGCAAATATTCTCTGGACATTCCATATAGGAACACTTGCCGGTTATTAAGGAGTGAACGAACTTGACATTTAAGGACGTATTTTCCATTGAGGGACCGTTTGCACGATTTGGAACGGCCCTCTTTGATATGATCTATGCTGATTTTCTGTGGCTCATTCTGGGCGGACCGGTGGCTATTCTTCTGATCCGTGCATTACCGGTAGGAGAAAGTGGTTTTCTGCTGGCGCTTGTCTGGATCCTGGTTGGCCTTGCAGCACTGCATTTAGGTCCCGGAACCAGTGCTGCCTATGCAGCGCTTGGCAAGCTTGCCCGTAAAGAGGATTCCTATATCTTTAAAGATTTCTGGAAATCCTATCAGACAAATTATAAGCAGGGCCTTCTCGTCACGCTGATCCTGGGAATCATCGGAATCGTTCTGTTTGAAGCCATGTGGATGACGCTGGAATATCTGGAACTCTTCGGGGTGATGTTCTATGTCATCTTCCCTATCCAGTGTTTTGCGGCAGCTGAGCTGGTCATGACGGCGATCTATACCTATCCTATGCTGGCCAGATTTGAAATGTCCACCAAAGATCTTTTAAAGAATGCATGGATGATGGCCAATAAACATCTGCCGACGTCCCTGCTTTTGCTTGCCCTTCTGGCAGGCACGCTGTATGTGCCGCTTGGACTCAATCTTGGCGCGGTGATCGTAGTTTTCGGGATCTACTTCTATCTTTCTGCCATCCTGACTGAACGAGTCTTTCGCAACTATATGGCTCCGGAAGATGTACTCACACCGGAAGAGAGTGAAGTGCTCGGTGAAAAGACACGGGAAGTGAAAGAAACGGATGAACAGAAAAAGGCACGAGAGAAAGAACGCCAGGAGATCATTGACAAGTATACGAAAAAACTCAATAAATAATTAAGAATTTCACTGGTTTAATGTTAAAAAAGATCCTGTCATAATGAAAGCAGAATTAAGACAGGGAGGTCTTGAAAGATGTATCACATTCTGATCTGTGATGATGAGCGCGACATCGTGAGCGCACTGAAAATTTATCTTGATTCTCCGGACTATAGCCTGCATACTGCGGAAAACGGGATGCAGGCTGTAGAACTTTGTCGTGAGATGACAATGCATCTGGTGCTGATGGATATTATGATGCCGGTCATGGACGGGATCCGTGCTATGCAGGAGATCCGTGAATTCTCCAATGTTCCGATCATTCTTCTGACAGCCAAGGGCGAGGACAGCGACAAGATTCTGGGACTTGGAAACGGAGCGGACGATTATATAACGAAACCTTTCAATCCGATGGAAGTACTGGCCCGCGTAAAATCTGCGCTTCGCCGGTATGTACAGCTCGGAAGTGCTCTGCCGCAGGATCATATCCTGGAGATCGGCGGGATCCGGCTGGATGATGCAGCAAAAGAAGTCTATGTCGATGGAGAGAAGGTACAGCTGACCCGGACGGAGATCGAAATTCTGAAAATGCTCATGAAAGAACCCGGAAAAGTATTTTCTTCCAAGGCAATCTATGAGCATGTCTGGAAGGATGATCCATTTGGGGTAGAAAATACGGTGGCGGTGCATATCCGTCATCTTCGGGAGAAGATCGAGATCAACCCGGCACAGCCGCGTTATGTCAAAGTTGTCTGGGGTCAGGGCTACAAGTTCGAGAAGGAGGTGCATTAGAATGACAGATAAAATGCCCTCCAAAGCGAGATGGATCTACAGTGTCCCGATGAAGGTTCTGTCTTATTTTCTTAGTCTGATCTGTATCGTAGCAGTTGTTGCCGGGATCATTCTGTTTGGCTTCTGGCAAAACGGGTATTACAGTAAGGATGGTTCCAGCAAATCCAAACTGTTTTACAATACGATGGCGAACTACAGCCATATGGTATTCATCGGAGCAGTGGCAGACTATATCGATGTCAATGAGGTTCTGCCCAAAACAGATCCATCGGTTAAGGCCCCCGTCAGCATGGCCCAGTATGGCAATAACAAACCATCCTATCGATGGCAATTCCCGGAGCTATATAATCTGGATTTTACCAATCTTCGATACCTGATCTATGCCGATGGTGAACTATTGCCCATCTCCACCTACCACGATGAATCCTACAGCGCCGAGAATGTCATTACGGAATGGTTACATTCCGATTACAGCGGCAAAGACTATCAGGTCACGATAGAATCTTATCTGATCGAGCCACTGACAGCCGACGATTATTTTGCCACGATCAACACGACCTGGGAGTTTGTTCAGAAATGGGGCAATTATCCGATCTGGATCGGGATCGGGGCACTGGTTCTGTGGATTCTTTTACAGGTTTACCTAATTTGTGCAGCTGGTCATAAGAGAGGCTTGGATGGAACAGATACGATCGTTCAGGGCGGGATCCATCGGATACCATTTGATATCCTGACGATCGCTGCTTTGATCGGTGTGGTTTTATTGATCGTGATTCTCAATGAGATTGGCGACAGAAATCTTGGAATTCCATATCGCAGCTATGTGGAAACGATGATCCAATTGTTTGGCTTTTTTTCTGTCATAACAGCAGTTGGGTATTCCGTCCTTCTGGTCTGGGGAATGTCCATGGCCGTCCGGATCAAAAAAAAGAATCTGCTTTCCGGGATGGTCACGATCCGTGTTCTGCGGTGGATCGGGCGAGGACTAAAGGCATTCGCAGAGACGATCCCCCAGGTGTGGCTGCAGACAGCTGCGATCGTGGCTTCTGTGTTTTTTGCCTGGATCCTGATTGCTTTTGCTGATTTTGGCTTTTCTGGTTCCGTCTTCTTTGGAGGATGTACTTTACTGATAGCTCTGGCTGCAGAAGCGTGGATTATCTCGCGTGCACTATACAGAAAAAACCGACAGGAAGCGATTTCACGTATGGCAGCCGGAGATCTGTCAACACCGATTGCGTTAAAGGCATGGACGAAAAAAGATCGTCAGGAAGCGGAGGACATCTCCCGGATCCATGATACCGTTTCCATAGCAGTAGAGAAACAGCTGCAGAGCGAACGGCTGAAAACGGAACTGATCACCAATGTTTCACATGATATCAAAACACCGCTGACTTCGATTATCAACTATGTGGACCTGATGCAGAAAGAAGGGCTCTATACCGAAAAACAGCAGGAATATCTGGAGGTACTGGAGAAACAGTCTATCCGGCTGAAAAAGCTGATCGAAGATCTGATCGAAGCTTCCAAAGCATCTACCGGGAACATCAAGACGGAGATGATACCCATCTGCCTGGAGGAGATGCTGCGACAGATTACAGGGGAATATACAGAGAAGCTCGAAAAAGCAGAACTCTCCTTGATCATGAAGTTGCCGGAAAAAGAGACAACGGTTCTGGCCGACGGAAGACTTTTATCTCGTGTTTTCGATAATCTTCTGTCCAACGTTATCAAGTATTCTCAGCCTGGTACAAGAGTCTATCTGGATCTTGGCGATGGCAATGAATATGCGACCGTATCGATCCGCAATATTTCGAATTATCCACTCAACATTTCCGAAAGCGAACTCATGGAACGATTCAGCCGCGGTGACAGTTCCAGACATACCGAAGGCAGTGGATTAGGGCTTGGGATCGCCCTCAGCCTGGTGGAGCTGATGCAGGGAAAATTCCGGATCAGCATCGACGGAGATCTGTTCAAGGCAATGGTCTCGCTGAAAAAGTGGAATTCGAAATAGTTCTTGACATTTTAAGGAACGTTTGATATTATACTATCGTCTTCTATCGTTCTGTGAATGGTAGAAATTGCTCACCTCGGTTTAATGAGACCCCCCGTTGTCTCGTTAAACAACTTCAGCCGGTTGCCAACAGTAACCGGTTCTTTTTTTGCCAAAAATGAGAAAAGCAGCTGGAGACAGAAAAAACAGCCTGGACAAAAGTTTACTTTTGGACAGGCTGTTTTTGATGGATCCAAATGTTTGGCGAATGCCAAACATGAGAACTGCGAAGCAGTTCGAATGCTGCAAAGAGAGGTACGAGTTAAGCCTGGCGATAATCATAACTGCACAGCAGTTCGAATTGCCTAAATCTTACACATATAACTTTTCACTTGTCGTCATAGACGGGATCTTCAGTGTCTTCTTGGCGCCGGCCTTCTGCAGCTGATTATTGCGCAGATAGATATAATGAATGATATCGCTTCTTTTTACCAATCCGATAAATGCCTGCGTATCATCCACTACCGGCACGAAACTCTGACGGTAGGAAGCGTTGATCAGGTTGTCCATTTCCGTATCGATCGGAATTGCTTCATAGCAGAAGTGTCTTGGAATATCAGACAAAGTCATATGCTCGGTATCAGGAAATGTAAAATTCTCATGCTTCTTAAATGCCCAAAGAAGATCGCCTTCCGTCACGACACCGCTGTATTTGCCCTCCCTCGTCAGAACAGGAAGGCACTGGTACCGGTGATATTCCATTTTTTCCATTGCCTGACGCACAGTCATGTCGTCAAACAAGTATACGATATCGTTCTTTGGAGAAAGAAACATCGCAACGTTCATATCTGGCCTCCTTGTTTTATTTCTATATCTATAGAAAGAGTTATGCACAAAATTCACAAAAACCTTCTTTCTTTTATCATTATAGCTGATAAATATGTACAAATCAAGAACAAACGATGAAAGTTTGCATATGGATGTATTAATCTTGAAAAAAAGTATAATCTGTGAAAAATGGCAGAATATGAACATTTACTGTCGCATATAGAATAGCATTTTCGTGCAAAAAGATATATAATTATTAAATCAGCTTTAAAAAGGAAGGTAGACAATGAAAAAGATTTCCGGAATTGATATGGTTAGGCAGGAACTGACAGAATGGATGCCAGAATATGCCAAAGATTTTCCTCATATCGTCTACCTGTGCCAGTTGAAGAACAATACCTCGGACAGTGTTGTTAATCAGAATAAGATCGCTGGAGCTTCGTGGCATTGGTTTGGAAAAGCGGCAGGATTATTTTATGTAACAAATGGATCGATTGCATTTACGACAGCAGCCGGCCGTACGATCTTTGAAAAAGGATGTGGCGGTTTTTTGAACGTTAATGTGCTGCATTCACTGAGTCTGCCTGATGCAAGTGAGCAGACGGAGGTTATGATCCATCTTTTCGATCCTGAGATCCTGATCGGTGATGGAGGGGGAAGAATCTCACAGAAATACATACAGCCGATTCTGAATGATCGAAAACTGGAACTGGTGGTAATTTCAGAAAAAGATCCTGCAATGAAAGTGCTCTACAAGGAACTGACTGAATCGTTTGATCTGAACGAAAATGCAGTCGACTATGAGATCAGAGTACGGAATGTCCTGTCTACCATCTGGACGAACCTGTATGATCTGGTCGAACCGAGACTTAGTCAGCAGAAGAAAGAAAACCGCGCTGATGAAAAAGTAAAACGGATGATGGTATATGTCTACCAGCATTTTGATGAAAAAATCACCGTCGCGGATATTGCGTCATCAGCTTTTGTGAGTATTCGGGAGTGTTTCCGGATTTTCAACAGCAGTCTGGGGACGACGCCTGAACGGTTTGTACGTGACTATCGTCTGCGGATGGCTTGCCAGATGCTTACATCCACGGCGGACAGTGTGACGACGATAGGCTATAACTGCGGATTCAGAAACAACAGTTATTTTTGTAAGATTTTCCGGGAGAATCTGGGCATTTCACCTCTTGCTTTCCGTAAAAAAAATAAAAGATAAATCGAGTGAAGGATGTTCGTGAAAAGCGGACATCCTTCGATCATTTTGCGGCAGAATTGAAACACAAACTGGCGTAATCTTGGTATTTTAAATAATCTGTGTTTGCTATATTACAGTTATGTTACATTATCGTAGGGTAGTATCGATTTGTATGCAATCCTGCGAAAAATAAAAGGAGGTAACAACATGAAAAAGCTGTTAGTTATGCTTCTTGCTGCTGCTCTGTGCGTTTCCCTTCTGGCTGGCTGCACCAAGTCAGAAGCTCCCGCTCCCG
>JAFOIR010000390.1 GCA_017420625.1 Bacillota bacterium | reverse complement strand
GTTTTCTTCGCGGTAGGTCACGATATTCTTCGCGATCGCCTTGCTGATGCCGGCAATATACGAAAGCAGCGAGGGGGAAGCGGTATTGAGATCAACGCCGACCCGGTTCACACAGGTTTCAACGACACCGCCCAGAGCTTCAGAGAGCTTTTTCTGATCCATGTCATGCTGATACTGGCCGACACCGATGCTTTCCGGTGTGATCTTCACGAGTTCAGCGAGGGGATCCTGCAGACGGCGCGCAATGGAAACAGCAGAACGAAGATTGACATCATAATCCGGGAATTCCTCTGCCGCCAGCTTGGAAGCGGAGTAGATACTCGCACCGGACTCACTGACGACAACATAGGAGACGGTTTTGGCCTTTTTCGCTTTGGCAAGCGGGTTGTACTCGGCAAGCACATCCGCGATAAATTGCTCGGACTCACGGGAGGCAGTACCGTTGCCCAGTGAGATCAGCGAAACGCGGTTTTTCGCCAGCATCTTTACGAAAGTAATCTTGGCCTCGTCCCGCTGTCCTTTTCCCATCGTGGGGTAGATGACGCCGGTATCGAGCACCTTGCCGGTCGGATCGACGACTGCCAGCTTGCAGCCGTTGCGGTAGCCGGGATCAAAACCAAGCACCGTCTCACCGGAGATGGGGGGCTGCATTAAGAGCTGGATCAGATTCTGCCCGAATACTTTGATGGCACCATCCTGTGCTTTTTCGGTCAGTTCATTGCGGATCTCTGTCTCGATGGAAGAGGCGATGAGTCGTTTGTAGGCATCTTTCGCCGCATTTTCAAGAAACTCGATCTTAGCCTGATCCTTCATTTTAGCGGGTACAGTATGCTTGGTCAGATACAGCTCGATCTGTTCGACCGGGGCAGCAATATCGACTTTCAGGAATTTTTCTTTCTCACCGCGGTTGAGCGCCAGGATCTGATGCCCGGGCAGTTTGCTTACGCGCTCGGTGAAATCATAATACATTTCATAGACGCTTTCGGCATCCGGATCCTTCGCTTTGGAAGTGATCTGACCCTGTTCGAAGGTCATTTTGCGGATTCGGCTTCTGAAGTCTGCCTGATCAGAAATATCCTCTGCGATAATATCAGAAGCTCCGGCCAGGGCAGAAGCAACATCCGGAACTTCTTTCTCGGGATCGACGAAGGGAGCTGCCAGCGTCTCTAGAGCGTCTTTCTGATCCGGATCCTTGAGGAGAGCAGCAAGAGGCTCCAGTCCCCGTTCCTTGGCGATCATGCCTCTTGTCCGGCGTTTCGGCCGGTAAGGACGGTAAAGATCCTCCACCTCTACCAGGGTCTGGGCATTTTCGATCTGTGCGCGAAGTTCGTCGGTCATTTTGCCCAGTTCTTCGATGGTGCGGATGACCTGATCCTTCTTCTCAGCAAGACCGCGAAGATAGGTGAGACGTTCGCTGAACGTGCGAAGCGTCTCATCGGAAAGGGTGCCGTGTGCTTCTTTCCGGTACCGGGCAATGAAGGGAATGGTATTGCCTTCGTCCAGCAGGCTGATGACGTTCTCTACCTGCCAGGCTTCTAAAGAAAGCTCATTCATGAGCTGTTGGTTGATGAGTTGCTGGTCCATAAAGTACCTCCGGACATATTCTATTCAAAGAGCAGAAATATCATACTCGTTTTAACGAGGGAAGTCAAGGACGGATTACACAGCTTCATTGGGGGTGATCCAAAACAGCGATCAGCCGAACGATCAGCGCCGACGCAAAAAGCAGAAGACCAAGGATCGGATAAACGATGAGCAAATGATTATCGGTTCCGTAGATTTCTATGACGCCGCCGAGCAGCATGCCCAGCGTCAGGATGATGATGCCCGATTCCAGCAGTCCGAGAAACAGATGAGCGAAACGGATCTTCCGCGAAGAGGTCAGAAGAAGCCAGAGACTGCCGATCAGGCAGGGAGCAAAAGCATAGACCATGAAGTAAGACCAGACGCCGAAGCTGAAATGCTCATATACTGCCCCGAAGAGTGCAAGGAAAGCAGAACAGAAGAGTAAAGTTCTGGCATGCCTGAAAAAAAGATTTCGAACGGAATTCTTAGCCGGCTGTGATATAGACAATGTCGCTCACGCTCCTTTCTTTGGTATGATTGCCACCGGTTGTGGGATTATTGATGATCTCGCCGTTCAGGACCATGGTGGAGGAACCGCCTCCGTCCAGATTGTAAGCAGTCTGTACACCAAGGGATTGAAGAAATTCAGCCAGCTGATACAGGGAGAGCCCCTCGCTTGCGTCAGTCCTTCCATCTGAAACGACGAAAACATAGTGAAGGTCATCGATGATTCCGATCGCCGTTCGGGGATTGCTGGCTTTGGCTTTTCCGACTTCATCGGTTTCGGAAACCGTGATCTGTCCATCTTCCAGCAGACCGGGACCAAAGGAGAAAGCCTGCCAGACCCCTTCACGGACCAGTTCTTCCGCACTTTTTTCAGAACTGTTGGTAATGGCGAGACTGCCGTCGGCATAGATACACAGTACGTCTGTGTCGGCCGCTCCTTCCTCGCGGTAGATCACGCCGTTTCGGATGACGTAACCGGTCTGTCTTGCCCCGTAATAATCGCCGTTGATCGCAAGAATTGCCTGATTCTCGCTGGCCATTTCGGAGGTCTTCTGAGTAATGTTTTTGCCGTAGCTGCCCTCCGCCAGTGCTGTTTTCAGATATTCGGCAGAAGAGAGCCAGACTTCGGCAACATAGATGGAGGTATCATACTGACGGTATTCCCGGAGCAGGATCCGGATATTTTCATCGGCGTAGTCATAGTTGACGTCATCCTCCGCAAACTCCTGAGAGTTTTCCTGGCTCGTCACGCTGGTATCCGGAGCTTCGGATTTTTCTGTTATTTCCTGAACGGACAGATTCTGAAAGACAGAGAGATTGTCTGCCTGTGCTTCTTGTTGGATACGAGTCAGCAAAAAGGTGTCCAGCAGGACATAAATGCTGTAGAGGACGGCCAGTACTCCCAGAGTACAGGTAGCAAGTCTTCGTTTTTTCGAGGGACTCATTCCAATACCTCCTTACCGGAAAAGATCCAGCGTTTCTGCACGAAGTAACTGGTGAAGAAGAGAATCCCTTCTATAATGATCTTGGCAATCAGATAGTTAATGCCAAGCCCCTGAACCAGTATGTTCAGTCCGATGGTTCCGGCTGCCAGAATACCAAGTGAGAGAAGAACGTAGGAAAGAACAGATTTTCCGACTCGTCCGTGATCTTCAAAAACGATCCTCCGGTTGATGGTATAGTTGAAGGATGCGCTGAGAATTCGGGCAAGAACGTTGGAAAGGATCAGACTGTGAGACAGTGCCATGAGCAGGGCATAGAGGCTGTAGTCCAGGAGAAAGCTGGCGAAGGACGCTGCCGAGAACTTCAGGATCTCTTTATAGATCAGGAAGGAGTCCCTCAGCAAATGAAAGTGAGAAGAACGATTGCCGTCAAGATAAATGGTTTCGATGGGAACTTCCAGGATCCTGCGGCCGCTTCTTGCAAAAGCCATCAGCATGTTCATTTCATATTCGTAACGATCACCCTGGATGGAGAGAAGATCGGGAATCAGATCGGAGGAAAAAGCACGAAGTCCAGTCTGTGTATCATAAAGATTCATTCCGCTGCTGAGTCGAAAGACTGTGCGGGTAAGTGCACCTCCCAGGCGGCTTCTAAGCGGAACTTTTCCATTGAAACGGCGGCCTCCGAGGATCAGTGTGCCCCGCATTTCTTCAGCCTGGGAAAGAACACGGGCTACGTCTTTCGGAAGATGCTGTCCATCGGCGTCCACGGTCACAACAGTAAAGAATCCGCCGATATGCGTAAGGATCCAGCGAAGACCTGTTTTCAATGCGGCACCTTTTCCTTTGTTTTTGTCATGGCGGAGGATCACGGCCATATCCGCGCACTGGCGGAAGATATCCTGCGCCGGCATCTTGCTGCCGTCATCGACGATCACGATCCTGAGACCCTGATCGTTCAGTGTCTGTACAAGATCGATTAGATTTTTATTTGGTTCATAAGCAGGGATCAGAGCAATTTTTGTAGTATTCATCTATTTTTTCCTTTCGAATAGGTTTTGTTTGATAGGCCTATTGTGAAGGAAAAACTTTAAAAGAAATTAAAACCGAAAGGAAAAAGGAAAATGTTTACATTTTGTTCATGAAACAGATCGTTCAGAACAGTTCATCCAGCAGTTTATAGTACCGAAGCTTATCATAATCCGGCTCGATCCCCAGAAAATCAAACAGGCGGTCCGCATTAAAATCCGGATACACTTTACCGCCGTAGGCGCCGCCAAAGTTGGAGGCAAGGGAACGATGCATCAGCGAGATATCTACCCACCGGTCGGCGATCCCGCTCATACCAAGATCAATAAACCCGCTGATCTTCCCATCCCGGATCATCAGGTTCGGCATACAGTAGTCACCGTGAGAGAAGACCGGATCCATCGGCGGAATGTGGGTCTCCAGCCACTCGAGAAGGGCAAGGGGAGATTCGAAGCCCTCCGGTCCGAAGGTAGACGGATCACAGTCGGAGGCATCAAAGAGACCGTTTTCAATATAATATCTGGCTCGGTTCAGCATAGGCTCCGGCCCAAGAAAGCGGGGACAATCGGTGATATCCACCCGCCAGAGCATCCTGAGGCCTTCTGCGATCAGACGGAGCAGATCGTCGGATCGGTCCATCAGATCTTCGCTGCAGGACATCTTTCCGGGGATCCGGCTCATGAGAAGATACTGAAAGCCGTCCATCTCCTCACAGGCAAGAAGCTTGGGAGCAGGCAGTCTTCCTTCCAGAAAACGCAGCATTTCTGCAAGTCCATGCGCCTGATCGGAGCTTTTTTCGATCTTCAGGACGAAGTCCGGGTAGAGCCGGATCTCAGATCCGGACATACCGGTGGAGTCGGTCGTAAAGGGAAGGTTTTCTGTAAGTCTCGCAATCGATGCCGGCAGTTCATGTATCATGATAGTACTCCTTAAGGGGAAAATTCAGTTGAAGTGATTATAGCAGATATCCTCCTGCCTTGACAGGGTCAGTTCAATATTTTAAAATATGGAAAAACAGATTTATCCTTGGAGGAAACGAACATGTCCAAAAGTTTAGCGAAAGGTGATTTTAAACTTGGCTTTGGCCTGATGAGACTGCCGAGACTGGAAAACGGCGAGATCGATGTTCCGCAGGTAAGTGAAATGGTTGACCGTTTCCTGGAAGCCGGCGGTACGTATTTCGATACGGCTTTTGCTTACCAGGGTTCAGAGGAAGCGATTCGTAAAGCACTCGTCGAGCGCTATCCCAGAGACAGCTATACACTGGCGACCAAGCTCATTGCCCGCGCCGGCGACATCGATCCGGAGGCACTGAAGCAGGAGTTTTATACATCTCTGGAAAGGACCGGTGCCGGATACTTCGACTTTTATCTGCTGCATGCTTTCCAGAGAAATTCCTATTATCTCTATGACGATTTCGGCCTTTGGGATTTTGCAAAAGAGCAGAAGGCCAAAGGACTGATCAAGCATCTGGGCTTCTCATTCCATGCGGATCCGGAACTTCTGGAACAGGTCCTGGATGCTCATCCGGAGACGGAGTTCGTTCAGCTGCAGATCAACTATGCCGACTGGGAAAACCCGGGCGTCGCATCCCGCAGAAACCTGGAGATCTGCCGCTCCCGCGGTATCCCGGTAACGGTCATGGAGCCCATCAAAGGCGGTATTCTGGCTGATCCGATCGATTCGGTCAAGGCGATCTTCGACCGTGAGAACAACGGTCTGTCTTATTCCAGCTGGGCGATGCGCTTCGTTGCCGGTCAGGAAGGCGTGATGATCACCCTTTCCGGTATGAGTTCGCTGGCACAGATGGAAGATAACTTAAGCTACATGAAGAACTTCAAACCGCTGGATGCCCACGAGATGGATGTCATCCGTGAAGTGCAGGAGGCGCTCAACAAGGATCAGTCGATTCCCTGTACGGCCTGCCGTTACTGCACCAAAGGCTGTCCGATGAATATTCCGATCCCGGATATCTTTTCAGTGGAGAACCGCAAGAAAGGAAGTCCCAGATTCCGCACCGTCCGTGAATACAACATCGTCACTCAGGGCAAGGGAAAAGCCAGCGACTGTATCCAGTGCGGTCAGTGTGAAGAGGCTTGCCCGCAGCATCTGCCGATTATCGAGCTTCTGGAGAAGTGCAGAGAGCTGGAAGAGTAAAAAACGCTTGACATTTTTGCCAAGTCATGGTTAAATAGTTCCACTGCGATTTAATGCGTTGAAGGAATTATGCAGTGATGGGAGACTTTCAGAGAGTCGCCGGGCGGTGCGAGGCGGCAGCGAACATCACAGGCAGTCTGCTTCCTGAGCAGGTCATGCCAACGAGAATCATCAGTTAAAGCAGGATGAGTTCTTCAGTAGTTTGACCCGGTAGGCCCCGATACAGGCCATGGACTTGATAGAGTCCAAGAGATGTCTTCCCGGCGCGATCCGCCAGGGAAGGAATCAGGGTGGTACCGCGAGTAAATTCGTCCCTGAGGCCTTAACAGGCTTCGGGGACTTTTGTTGTATAAAGAGTTTTTGGAGGATATTGCGATGAATTCCATCATCATTACCGACATGACCATGCGTCAGAACATGAGAAATGCTGACTTTTCTCTCAGTTTCCGGGAAAAGATCGAACTGTCCAAGCTTTTGGACCGGCTGGGCGTTTCCGCTGTAGAGACGACGCCGATCTCGGAAAGCCGGATCGATTCCCTGCTGATCAAGTCGATCGCATCCGCAGTCAAAGAAAGCATCGTGGCCGTACCGGTCGGCTTATCAGAGGCGAATGTCGATCATGCTGTGAAAGCGCTGGAGGAAGCAGTCCATCCGAGACTGGTCGTCGAAGCTCCGGTGAGTGCGGTACAGATGGAATATCTGGCTTCCAAAAAACCGGCAGCACTTCTTGCAGCGATCGAAGCTGTAACGGCCAAGGCGGCGTCCAGGATCGATGACGTGGAATTTGTCGCGGAAGATGCGACTCGTGCCGATATGGCTTTTCTGAAGCAGGCTCTGGAAACAGCGATCAGTGCCGGTGCGAAGACTGTCACGCTCAGTGATGCTGCCGGCGATATGCTGCCTCATGAATTTGCTGCCTTCCTGACGGATGTCAGAAAGAATGTGCCGGAACTGGACAAAGTGGCTTTGGGTGTAGACTGCAGCAACAAACTGTCTATGGCAGATGCCAACGCAGTGGCTGCCATCACCCGCGGCGGTGCCGGACAGATCAAGGCAGCTAGCTATAACTTGAATTCGATCAGTCTGGAGCATATCGCATTTCTGATCGGTACCAGAGGGGAAAGTCTGAATGCGTTCACTTCCGTTCATACGACGCAGCTGCATCGGACTATCACACAGATCGAACGCCTTTGCCGTACCGGAGGTACCGGCGGAAGCGGCAAAGGATCCGCGGAGGATTCCGGCGTTTATCTGACCGCCCATGACGATATGGAGTCTGTTCTGAAGGCGGTAGCACAGCTTGGTTATGAGCTTTCCGAAGAGGACAGCGTGCAGGTATATGAAGCCTTCAGCCGGATCGC
>JAFOIR010000389.1 GCA_017420625.1 Bacillota bacterium | reverse complement strand
CATTCCTTCTATCAGCTGCTTCATCAGGGAACCGATATCGTTCCGCTGCAGTTCATCGGATTCAAGAACAGTCAGCGAGCTCAGGACGTTGTGATCAAAGACAGCACCAGCCAGCAGAAGCTGGATGCCAATGTTGCAGCCCAGATCGTAGCCTTTGCTGTTGGCAAGACAGACGAGAACCCCAACAAGAGTTTCGACGGCGAACGTCCCTCCAGCATTATTATTGGCGAATCTGTCACTCCGGCCGTTCTGGGTGCTCTTCTGGCTCACTATGAAAACAAAGTAATGTTCCAGGGCTTTATCTGGAATGTCAACAGTTTCGATCAGGAAGGCGTTCAGCTGGGTAAAGTCCTTGCGACCCGCGTTCTTGCTCACAATACCGACGGAGCCCTGAAAGCTTACAGCGCTATCTTCGGTCTGTAATCCTGCAAACGGCAGATCTGCCAAACCATCTTTTATAACACAAAACCAGCCTTTCAGGCATCTGATGCCGTCAGGCTGGTTTTTCATTGTGCTCTTATTCCGTATCCATTCTTTCGTAGCCGGGTCCGCGGTCTTTTTCGGCTCTGCGCCAGAAGGCTTCATATTCGGCCATCGAGAGCGTTCCCCCGCTGATCATCATGACGTAGTTTTCACCTTCCCACATAAACCGGACATCTGTCAGCTGATAACCCGCCCGCATATAGAACCCCTGCCGGCGCAGCCGTTCCTGACGGATTTCTTCTGTCATAGCCATCTGTGGATCTTCCAGATCAGCCATGATCCGGCCGTCTTTGTAATAAGCCCGCATAGCTGCAAGCGCACGGCTCCCGTTTCCCTGTCCGCGCAGCTGCTCTTCGATCGCGAAATAAAGGATCTGAGTCAGATCTTCATAAGTCATCAGAGTAGCAAATCCGCAGAACTTCTCTTCATCCCAGAAGGACAGAATGTCCAGGTTTCCGATCGGATCATCCAGATAGATATCAAAATCGACCCGCTCGATCCGTGGGAAAGAGGACCGATAGAGCCTTAAAAGCTGTGGAAGGATCTCGGTCTGCCGGTCGACTTTTTGAACTGTCAGAGGCTTCATGCTCTTTACCTCAGAGATTCAAGATCGAAGCAGTCTGCGATCAGCTTTCCGCCTTCCGCACTCGGATGCAGGAAATCACCCTGATGCAGCCCATGTTTATAGGTATCGGTCGTTCCCTCTTCCAAGAGCAGCGGTTCAGGATCAACGACAGCGTCAAAAGGAGCTTCCGTTCTGACCCAGTCATTATACTGCCGGCGAATCTTCTCCTGCTCTGCCGTCCACTTTTCGAAGTAGCCTTTTCTCGGTCCAAGGGTCCATCCGATCACCCGGATCCCTTCATGATGGAAGGTCCAGATCATTTTTTTCGTTTCCCTGATCAGCGCTTCGAGAGTCCAGTCGGGGTGTTTTTTCGTCATCTCCGCAATATCATTGATGCCGAAAGCCATGATGACCGTTTTAACGTTCGGAAGCTTCAGAACATCCCGGACATATCGTTTGGTTCCCATTTCTCCGAAGAATCCGTCCCAGTACTTTTTCGCTTCTCTTCCCAGGCAGTTTCCGCTGATCCCGCTGTTGACCAGCACTACTTCACCGCCATAGGCTTCATAGAGTCTCTCAGCCAGCGGTTTGGTCCAGCGGCTCATGGCTGTGATCGAATCACCGAAAGCTACGATCGTTACCTGTTTGCTCTCCGATTCGATCTCGATCTGTTTGATCAGAGGGATGACAGGATATACGCCCGTTCTTTCTTCTACTTTTATATTTGTATGTGGTATCAAATCCGGACGATCAACGGCATTGCCATCATATACGGACACATCTTCCTCGATCATATTGCCGTCTTTATAGCGTTCTTCCCTGAAAATCCTGAGGGTAAGCTTACTGCCTTTTCTCAGCGGGATCGGAATCCGTTCAGTTATCGTATAGGCATCCGATCCCGCCATCAGATCCATTCGTCCTTCCTGCGTCACGGGATAGACGATCCCGTCATACCAGAAAGCCATCTTTATATGAACCGGCTTGTTCGTTCCGTTTCTCATCAGGATGCGGACCGCTGTCCCGTCACAGGTGACCGGGATATCAAATCCTACGGTTTTCCCCTTTTTCTCCATCCTTGCGATCAGTCTTGAGTGGATGATCGCCTGATGCCACAGAATATTCCAAGTCATTTTGTAAACCTCGCTGTATATTTGTTTTCCAGATATTCGATATAGTATTTCGGATCAAAGGAATGACCTGTCGCGCGAAGAAGTACCTCTTCCGCCTCAATGAATCCGCCGAAATGATGGACGTTCTCTTTCAGCCAGTCGGTAATGGCCGTAAAGCGATGCGTTTTGAGAAGCCCCGGGACATCGATCTTTTCTTCCATCGTATGGGCAAACTGTGCTGCCATAGCACTGCCGAGTGCGTAGGTTGGAAAATAACCGAAGTAGGCATAAGGCCAGTGCATATCCTGCAAAACGCCTTCCGATGGTTTCTGCGGCCGTATTCCCAGATACTCTTCATATTTCGCATTCCAGGCTTCTTCCAGATCCTTTGCCGGCATATGGCCGCCCAGGAATTCTTTTTCCAGTTCATACCGGATCATGATATGAAGCGGATACGTCACTTCATCCGCCTGTGTTCGAATGAAGGAAGGATTGACGGCATTGACGGCACGGTAAAACTGTTCCGGATCCACACTTTTCAGCTGCTCCGGAAACTCCTCCTGAAGCATCGGCAGCACTTCTTTCCAGAATGCCCGTGATCTTCCGATATGGTTTTCCAGCAGCCTGGACTGGGATTCATGCAGCCCTGCACTGATCGAATGAGCGATCACCGATCCTTCGAAGGCAGGATCGACCTGATGGCCGAAATAGGCATGTCCGGTCTCATGGATCGTGGAGAGGATCGCCTGATGGATCCCATGTTCCCTGTATTTCGTTGTGAAACGGATATCTCCCTGACAAACGGTCGTCGTCAGCGGATGCTCTGATTCACCGAGTTTGCCCCAGTCCTCGGTAAAGCCGATGTAATCACAGATCTTTCGCATGACTTTGCGCTGTTTTTCTGCCGAATAAAAGTCATACAAAAAATCCTCCCGGACCGGCTCCTGCTCCATGATCCTTTGAAGAAGCGGAACGATCCTGGTACGAACGCTGTCAAAGAAGAAATCATACTCTTTCGTCGTCCACCCTGGCTGATGCCGGTCCAGCATCCGATCATATAAAGAACCTTCTTTTTCGTTATTCGTCGGCTGACTGGCGGCTATGATATCCTTATACCGGTCGATGACCTCCTGCTGAAGCGGTGCATGGGAGGCAAAATCTTCTTCTTTCTTGGCTCTCAGCCAGTCGCGGGATGCCTTATCCTTCGCTCGTTCGAAGGCCATATAGGCATCGACGGGTACTTCTTTCTCCTGCCGAAGCTGTCTCAAGTAAAGCGTAACCTCGCGGCGGATAACCGCTTTCTCTGCAGGATCCAGCCTAATAAAACTGTCAGCATCCGGGCGATTCAGCAGCTCCTCCAGCTCGAGCAGATTCTCAAACATCGCTTCATCCTTAAGCACTTTCCGGTATTCTCCGGCCAAAAGTGCCCTTCTCTCACCACGGTAAGATGCACCGGAAGAAGGCGCCCCTCCCGCATCCAGACTGATCATCGTCAGTCCCAGCTGGTAGGCAGATAATCTCTTTTCCCATTCTCTAAGCATACGGATTCTTGCTGCTGTGTCCATTTTTTCTCCCTCTTCTCTGACATATTCAGAGTATGACACAGAATTTGCCGGAAAGTCAAGAAAAACAGAGTTTATCTTGACAGCTTTGCGTAACTGTACTATGGTGAACGTGTTCATAAAAATATTTTTCAGGAAGGAATCAGCTTTCATGCCCAAGATCATTGAGAACGTCCGTGAACAGCTTCTTCTTGAAGCAAGACGTCAGATCGAAGAAAACGGCTATGCTAAAACGACGATCCGTTCTGTCGCATCTGCCTGTCATATCGCAGTTGGAACCGTATACAACTATTTCCCGTCCAAGGAAATACTGATTGCTTCTTTCATGGTCGAAGACTGGAAAGACTGTCTGGAGACGATCCAAAAAATCGATTCGACAAAGCAGGAGACTTTCTTTCGCGGCATCTATGATGCACTGACATCTTTTATGACAAAACACCAGGCTCTTTTTAACGACAGCGCAGCTGAAAAACCTTTCGCAGAAGCTTTTCCGGCTCGTCACAGGCAGCTGAGACAGCAGATCACCCAGCTCATTCTCCCGCAGTGTGGATCGGCCGGACAATCTGCAAAGGAATCTGATCTTTTCTTTACAGCTGAATTCATTGCGGAGGCTCTTCTTACCTGGACAGTTGCCGGTATTCCCTTTGAACAGCTGTATGCCCTGCTTCGCAAACTGATCTGACGTATTACAATCAATTATCTATTTCAAGGAGGATTCTATCCATGAGCAGCTTTGAAAACCTGAGGATCGTCGATAATTTCTATCAGACGTCCCTCTTTTTCCCCATGCCCACCGTCATTATCAGCACCCTGTGTGAAGACGGTACAACCAACCTGGGCCCGTATTCTCTGGTCCAGCCCTACTATGTAGCCGGTAAAGACTATTATGCTATGCTCCTTTCCTGCCGCAACTCATCCAACACCGCCCAGAACATTTTAAGAAACGGCAAATGTGCGCTGAACTTTATCGACGACAAACCGTCTACCTTTAAGGAAGCTGTCAAGCTTTCCTGGCCCGGCGACAAACCATCTGACAAGATGCCCAAGTGTAATTTCCGCCGTGAAAAAAGCCAGATCGAGGAAGAAACCGGTGAAAAAAGACCGGAAGTTCTGACCGATGCAATTCAGGTCATCGAATGTACCTGGGTAAGAGAACTGGATGGTGCAGACAAGGATCAACCCGGAGAGCTTTCCGGTTATGAAGGTCCTTATCATGATTTCAACGGCATCACCAGCAAATTCGGTGCTCACTTCATTCTGAAAGTAGACCGGATCCTGATGAAAAAGAAATACTCCGATGCGATCATTGCCGGCGTCACAGCCCGGGATTTCCCTCCGCTTCCGGTAGATTACGGCTATCGTGATTCCAAAAACTTCTGGTTCCACCGCAAACGTCGGATGAGAGCTGAACTGCTGCAGGTAAGAAAAGCTACACTCGAATCCGTTCGCTATGCAGCAGACCGTGTTGACGACAAAGTCAAGTTCACCGACGATGCCCTCGAAACGATTCTGGGCGTCCCGCGTGTCTTCCTTCCCGTGGTTCTCAAAGGCTGTGTCGCCTGGGCCAAGGAAAACGGCGTTGAACTTGTCACGGCGGAGCACATGAAGATCATCAACGATAAACGTGCCAAAGAAAAAGCAGGCAAAAAATAAAAACAGGAGGAACTGATCATGAAAATCGTACTGGCTGGTGCATTCGGAAACTTAGGTGCTGAAATTCTTAAATGTCTTGTCCGTG
>JAFOIR010000388.1 GCA_017420625.1 Bacillota bacterium | reverse complement strand
CCACTGCCGCCTATCACTATGCCGTAATGGGACGGGCATTTCAAAAGCCGCTCGGATACAGCGGTGACAACCATACCGTTGATTTCGGTTATGCCTATCTGGCTTCAGCCGGCAGTGATGCTGCTCTTTCCTTCGATGCGGAAAACAGCCGCATTCTTTTCTGTGAGCCGATCCATAAAGAAGTCCATCTGGCCGTAGCCTATGATGATCTGGTTTCCATCAACTATTTCGGAGAATGGTGCCGGGCCTACTGGACAAAAACCTATGGTACTATTCAAACGGCGATTGGCGCTGCCATTGCAGATCGGGAGATGATCCTGTCACTGTGTGCGAGCCAGGATGAGAAAGTGGAGAAATCTGCCCGAAATTCCTGTCCCGGCGATGACTATGCACTCCTTTGCATCCTTTCTTTCCGGCATATGCTAGCCGCCCATAAGCTGATCGAGAACAGCGAAGGGGAACTTGCTTTCCTTTCCAAGGAGAATGACTCCAACGGCTGTATCGGTACCGTGGATGTCAGTTATCCTTCCACCCCGCTTCTTCTGCTCGAAAACCCTGCCCTTGTCAAAGGCCTGATGAATCCGGTCTTTCGCTTTGCCGCAAGCCCGGTCTGGGAATATGATTTTGCGCCGCACGATGTTGGCCGCTACCCCTATGCCTGGGGACAGGTGTACGGCGTCAATCCATCTCACAGAGATCTTGGCTGGACCCACCGTCAGGGTGGTATTTATCCGCCGTTTTATCAGTATCCCGCAGGACTGGATGTCTATTCACTGCATTGGCAGATGCCGGTCGAAGAATGCGGCAATATGCTGATCATGGCTGCTGCCTGTTGTCTGACGGAGGGTTCTGCTGCCTATGCCCTTCCCCACATGGAAACACTGAAAAAATGGACCGGATATCTCATCACCTATGGAGAAGATCCCGGCGAACAGCTCTGCACCGATGATTTTGCCGGTCACCTTGCCCACAACGTCAATCTGTCAGCCAAAGCCATCATGGGAATTGAGGCCTTTGCTCAGATTCTGACACTTGCCGGAAAAGAGGAAGAAGCCGCCTCTTATCATGAAACCGCCGAAAAAATGGCGAAAAGCCTGGAAGAACGTGCCTTTGCCGGCGATCACTACTCTCTGGTCTATCCATCTTCCTCCGATGATTCGACCTATACCGAGACCTGGAGTCTTAAATACAACATGGTCTGGGATCACCTCTTCGGATCCGGTCTCTTTGATCCGAAGGTATTTGAACTGGAGACTGACACCTATGTAAAAAAGGTCGGTCCCTTCGGAACACCGCTGGATAACCGCAGCACCTACACGAAGAGTGACTGGATCCTGTGGTCCTGTGCACTTACGGATTCCAGAGAAAAAAGACAGGCTCTGATCGGTCCCGTTGCTCGTTTCCTCAAAGAGACCGAGAGCCGTTATCCTTTCTCCGACTGGTATTTTACGGATACCGGTCTCTTCCGGGCATTTAAAGGAAGAAGTGTACAAGGCGGCATTTTCATGCCTATCCTTACCGATCGTGGTCTGGTTTCCCAGAACGCAGTTGACGAGTAAGCATATTTGTCTTATAATAACTTTTATGACTTAAAAAAATTGTTTTCAGAAGGAGTTCATATGGCTGTTAAAATACTTGCAGACAGTACCTGCGATCTTTCCCCTGAACTGATTGAAAAATACCAAATTCAGATCTTACCACTGCATGTAATTCTTGGAGATCAGGAATTCCGTGACGGTGTGGATATTACTCCTGCCCAGATTTACGAATGGTCGGATGCTCACCAGCAGACCCCCAAGACTTCCACCCCTTCTGTCGATGAAATCATGGACGCTCTGCAGCCGTTTGCAGATGGTGACGCTTCGGATGAAGCGATTCTATTTTCGATTTCCTCCCAGATGTCCGGCTGCAACAATATCATGCGTATGGCAGTACGCAATCTCAAGCTGGAAGATCGTGTACATGTCATTGATTCCGCCAACCTTTCGACCGGTATCGGCCTGACCGTCATTGAAGCCGCCATTATGGCAGAAGAAGGAAAACCTGCTTCTGAGATCGTCGCCCATGTAGAGAGCCTGCTTCCCAAAGTAAGGGCTTCCTTCGTTGTCGATACACTGACCTATCTTCACCGCGGCGGCCGCTGCAGCGGACTGACTGCTCTTCTTGGTGGTGCTTTCCGCATCCATCCGGAGATCGTTGTAGAGGACGGCGCTATGCATCCCTCCCGCAAATACCGCGGCAAATATGATCAGATCATCCTCAAATATGCGAAAGATCTGGAAAAGGATCTGCTGAATGCACGTCCGGACCGTGTCTTCATCACCCACTCTCCTGCCGAACCCGAGACCGTCAAACAGGTTCGCGCTTACCTTGAATCACTCCACTACTTTAACGAGATTCTGGAGACCAAGGCCGGAAGTGTTATCTGCAGCCACTGCGGACCAGGCACGCTGGGTGTTCTGTTTATCAGCAAATAAGAGGTGACGTCATGAGCAGGAATACGAAGTCGGACAAAAAGAAAAAGCCATCGATCAAGGCGAAGATCCAGGAAAAGATGAAGGAAACCGCCAATCAGAAGATCGATGAATTTCTGGAGCGTGGTGATAGTCTTACCAAAGGAGATTTTGTTCGTCTTGCCAAGGGAATGGTTAAGGAACAGATCGACAAAAAAGTTCCTGCACCGCTCAAAAAGTCCGCAGATCCGACTGGTCTTCCCAGTGTTTTTTCCCGTTCTGCTGCGATCGGTTCTGCCGGTGCTTCTGCCCCAAAACCTTCCAGACCAAAACGGAAAGAACTGCGTAAAAAACGCCGCGCAGCCAAAAAGCAGGCCAAACGCCGGGATAAAGCCATTGGTCTTGCTTCCTTTGGGCTGCTGCTGGTTGTCGGTATCCTTTATAAGGTGACCAGTAAGTTCTGATGATCATTTCAATCTATCCTGATACAAAAGGGTGCAGCAAAAGAGAAACGCTGCACCCTTTGTTTGTGTAAAACACAGAATTCATAAGCATATTTCCTGGGAACTGCCCCTCATACAAGCCGATTGGAAGATATATCGATTTTAGTTTTTCTCCCACCCAGAATTTCCTACGATTTCTGGAGTATATATCAGTCTGACGATCTATCTTATCCATGGATTAGAAAGGATTCTCTCACAGAAAATCTTCTCACCCAAGCGAAGCATCCATCCCATGAAATCTCTGGGGGAGATTGTTAT
>JAFOIR010000387.1 GCA_017420625.1 Bacillota bacterium | reverse complement strand
CTGGAGATCCGGGAACATGCGACCACCGGAGCTTTCTCCACTTTCAAAATCAGTTCTTATCCGGCGAACTTCCTGAATGCCGGTCAGTGTCTGTTTGCCGTTGACTCCACTGCCGGAGCCACCTGGATGGGTTCTAAGGCACCGCTCATTGATATTGCACCGGAAAATCTCGTCGAGTTCGAAACGGAAGTTCGGCCGGTCCCGCAGTTTGATCCGGCCAATCCCCAGATGATTTCTCAGGGACCTTCGATCTGTATCTTCAATAAGGCCGATTCCGGTGAAGTGCTGGCTTCCTGGCTCTTCGCACAGTATCTCTTAACGAACGATGTTCAGATCGCTTATTCCGAGACCGAAGGTTATGTTCCGGTTACTTCCAAAGCCCAGCAGTCCGCTGAATATCAGGACTACCTGAGCCGGATCGGTGAAGATGGCAACGCTCACTACGACGTCAAGATCAAAGCGTCCGAGTTGCTTCTTAACAACGTCGAGTATACCTTCACGACCCCGGTCTTCAACGGATCGACTTCACTTCGCGATGCGGCCGGTCAGCTGATTGAAAACGTGGTCCTGTCTATCCGCCGAGGAGAAAAAGTCGACGACAGTTATATCACGAATCTGTACTCGAAGATCACTTCTCTGTACCGACTGGACCAGATCAGCGGATCGAATGCTTCCTCCGAAGCGGCGGACCTGGGACCGCTGCCGTCCACATCCGTTGCCCTGATCACCTGTCTGGTGATCGCATGGGTTCTCATCGGCATTTTCTATGGTTATGGCATCATGAAAAAGAAAAAAGCGGCAAAATAGCTAATTGATTTTTATGATGCATGGAGTATAATATATGTGTTGGTTTTAAAACCATTTTAAGAAGGAGACGAAGAATGAAAAAACTGTTAGTTTTGCTCCTGGCCTGCTGCCTGGTATTCGGAATGACTGCCTGCACAGCCAAGAAAGCTGAAGAAGACCCCACCAAAAAGAGTGAAGGCGTTATGACGTTTGATCAGTACTGGGCTGCGAACCAGTATGACAACGTTGTCGTTGAGACCTATGTTCAGGGTAAGGAATCCTGGTGGCAGGATGCTGCTGTTATCTATACTCAGGATGGAAACGGCGCATATTTCCTTTACAATCTCCCCTGCACACAGGAACAGTATGACAAGCTGACTGTCGGAACCAAGATCAAAGTTACCGGTTTCAAGGATGCTTATTCCGAGATGATCGAGATCTCTCCCGAATCCTTTGAGATCGAAGAGGGCAGCTATGTTGCCACTCCCGCTGACTATACCAGCATTCTTGCCAATACCGATGAGCTTGCCAAGCACATGGGCGAGTATGTTACTTTCAAAGGTCTGAAGGTCGAAGCGGCGAACGAAGCCGGCGACGCTTTCATGTACAACTGGGATGGATCCGGTGAAGAAGGCAGCGATGTTTATTTCAACCTTTCTCTTGACGGACAGACCTACAGCTTCAACGTACGTTCCTATCTGTGCGGCCCCGAGACTGAAGTTTACAAAGCAGCTCAGGCTCTTCAGGTTGGTCAGACGATCGACGTCGAATGCTTCCTGTACTGGTACTACGGACCTCAGCCCCGTGTCACCAACATTATCGTTAAATAAGGTTTAAGAAACTGACAATCTGAACCCGGCAGATCTCTGCCGGGTTTTTCTTTTGGAAAGCATTCGAAGAATTTTCGAAAAAACACCAAAATATAGTGGGAGAAGGCGCGGACAACCACAAATTGTTGTTGCCAGAGGGGCGGCACTTTGGTAAAATAGTATGAGATTCTTTCATTGAAGGTGTAATATGATCAAAACCATCCATATCAGCAAGATCGAAGATCTGATGCCTCTTTTGTCCGAGCAGGACTGGCGGGAGGACATTCACCGCAACCGCAGCTCCTTCGTTTACCGCGGCATGCCCAATACAGAATTCAAGATGGTCACAACGCTGAAACGATGCTGTAAGGATCTGCAGAAAAGTCTGGAACCGGCGATCCTGAACAACTTCGCGAAGTACGCAGTGATCGAAGATCCGACGATCGCTACCTCCATCTGGCGGCAGATGATCCTCGGACAGCATCACGGCCTTCCGACCCGTCTTCTGGACTGGACGCATTCCGCCCTTGTGGCACTGCACTTTGCCGTGGCTGAAGATAATCTGGACGCCATGGAAGATCATGACTGTATGGTCTGGCGGATCGACATGAATGAGATCCATTCGCTGCTGCCGCTTCCCTATCAGGCAGTCATCCGCAAGAATGTTTCCAGTGTTTTTTCAGTGGATATGCTGACGGAAGTCACCAACAGCCTGGAACAGTATGACAACGACATGGGCAATAACTCGATGGTCGTGATCGAACCCCCGTCGATCGGCTCGCGCATTGTGAATCAGTATTCCTTCTTCTCGATCATCCCAACCGGTATGGACGATGTAGAAGCTTTTCTGAATGAGAATACAGAAAATACCGTCATGTATGTTCTCGACCGGCATCTTCGCTGGCGCGTAAGAGATATGCTCGATCAGCTGAATATGTCCGAACGCATCGTCTATCCGGGTCTGGACGGACTGTCCCGGTGGATCGCACGACACTATTTTGTAAAATAACGGAAGTAAACCATATGCCTAAAGCTACGAATGTTTATAACCAGGATTCGATCGAAGTTCTGGAAGGACTGGAACCGGTCAGACGACGTCCTGGTATGTATATCGGTTCGACCGGAACCAAAGGTCTGAATCATCTGATCTATGAGATCGTCGACAACTCTGTCGATGAACATCTGGCCGGATACTGCAGCGAAGTCAGGGTCACCCTCGGCAAGGACGGATCCTGCACTGTGCAGGATAACGGCCGCGGTATCCCGGTGGGTCTTCACAAGAAAGGAATGCCGGCGGTCCGGGTCGTCCTGACGACGCTCCATGCCGGCGGTAAGTTCGGCGACGGCGCCTACAAGACCTCCGGCGGTCTGCACGGTGTCGGATCGTCAGCCGTCAATGCACTCTCCACATGGATGGATGTGGAAGTCTCCCAGGATGGATTCGTTCATCACGATCATTATGAACGCGGTGTTCCCACGGAAAAACTGGACAAGGACCATCTTCTTCCGAAGATCCGTACGACCAGAGCGCATGGTACGAAAATCAGCTTTCTTCCGGACGATGAGATCTTTGAAAAGACCCGGTTCCGCGAAAGTGATATCAAATCACGTCTGCATGAGATCGCCTACCTGAATCCGGGCCTGACGATCTATTTCAAGGATCTGAGGGAAGACGGACAGGAGCCCAGGGAATGTGTGTTCCATGAAGAAGGCGGCATCAGCAAATTTGTGAAGGATCTGAATGCATCTTCCACAGTACTGCATGAACCAATCTATTTCAAAGGCCAGTCGGAAGATATCGAAGTCGAATGCGCCATTCAGTATACGGATGATTTCCATGAAAATGCGCTGGGCTTCTGCAATACGATCTACAACTCGGAAGGCGGCACGCATCTGACCGGATTCAAGACAGCG
>JAFOIR010000043.1 GCA_017420625.1 Bacillota bacterium | reverse complement strand
TCTTTTATCAGAAAAAACTGCATCAGAAACTCCTTTCGAGGCTCATATCCAGGGTAAAAAGGCAGCGATGACCGCCAGAACCAGCGCAGGCAGCATATTGGCGACACGGATTTTCTTTCCCCATACGAGATTGATACCCACACAGAAGATCAGGATCGATCCGATCAGGGAAATATTCGTGATCGCCGTATCCGTGAAGATGGGGGAAATCAGGCGTGCGAGCAGGGTCATTCCCCCCTGCAGCAAAAAGACCGGGATCGCAGAGAAAATGCTTCCTTTACCCAGGGAAGAGGTCAGTACGATCAATATGACAAAGTCCAGGACAGATTTGACAGCCAGCGTGGAATAATCACCCAGGATCCCGTCCTGAATGGAGCCGACGATGGCCATCGCACCTATACAGACAGTCAGGGACGTGGTCACGAATGCGTTAACAAAGTCGGCATCCTTTGCGTTGCCGGTTTTCTTTTTGAGCCATTCGCCGAAGCGCTCGAAGCCTTTTTCCAGGTCGATGAGCTCGCCGATCAGTGTACCGAGTGCAAGGCAAAGTACGATAAACAGTCCTTTTCCGCTGGAGACGGCAGGCCCTTCAACCTGCAGCATACCTTCCAGCGCTCCGCCGATGGAAATAAACATCGTTGCAACCCCACAGGCTTTGGTCAGAGAATCCTGCGTGGTTTCTTTGATCGCTTTTCCGATCAGTGAGCCGAGCAATCCACCGGCGACAATCGCGCCGGTGTTGATGAGTGTGCCAAGTCCGATCATAGTTATCCTCTGCGTGAATAGATAATTCATTATAACGGGAAAAAGAAGAAATTACCAGAGGCTTGCAACATGAATTTGCATAGGCTATAATCAATAAAGGCTGATGAGAGGAGAGATCAGGATGAAGTTTAAAGAGATGCCGTACAAACGGCCGGATATGGCAGCGGCCGCCGAAGAGATCAAATCGTTTACCGAACAGCTGAAAAATGCAAAGAGCTATGATGAGCTGCGCTCTGCCTATATCGCCCATGAGAAGCCGCGCGCAGAGCTCAGGACCCAGATGAGTATCGCGAGCATCCGCAATACGATCGATACCCGGGATGAATTCTATGAAGGAGAAATGAAGTATCTTCACAGCGAAATGCCCAAGCTGGGTCTTCTGGAGAAGGAAGCGGGCAAAGCGCTATTGGAATCTCCTTTTCTGGATGATTTTGTCGCAGAGTTCGGCCCGACCGGCGTCAATCGGCTGAAGGCGCAGCAAAGACTTCAGAATGAAGCGATCATTCCGAACCGAGTAAAGGAATCCGAGCTTCGGACGCAGTATTCGAAGGTCACAGCCGGAGCCAGTGTTCAGTTCCACGGAGAAGAGTGCAACTTCTATGGTCTTCTGAAATATATGGAATCAACGGACCGGGCTGTACGGAAAGAAGCATTCGAAGCCTGGGCCGGACTGTATGAGAAGATCGCACCGGAATTGGATCGGATCTACGACGAGATGATCAAGGTTCGCTGCGACAGCGCGAAAAAACTCGGTTTTAACAACTATGTGGAAATGGCCTATCTGGAAAGAGGTCGGTTTGATTATGATCTGAAGGATGCCCAGGCTTTCCGCAAACAGGTACGCGACGAGATCACGCCGCTGGCGGCAAAGGTCTTCGAACAGCAGAGAAAGAATCTTGGTATCGATAAGCTTCAGTACTACGATGAATTTCTGGCCTATCCGGAAGGCAATGCCATCCCTCGCGGAACAAGGGAAGAACTGGTTGCCGCGGCACAGAAGATGTACCGTGAACTATCACCGGAGACCGGCCGATTCTTTGACCGGATGGTCGAAGATGAGATGTTCGACCTTGAAACCAAACCCGGCAAGCAGGGCGGCGGATACTGCACCTCTCTTCCGAGTATCCGGATGCCCTTTATCTTCTCCAATTTCAACGGAACCAGTGCCGATGTGGATGTTCTGACCCATGAAGCCGGTCATGCATTCCAGGGTTTTACGGCTTACCGGACCCTGCCGCTCATGGAACAGTGCCATGCCGGCGCAGAGGTCGCGGAGATCCACTCGATGGCAATGGAATACTGGACATATCCCTGGATGGAACTGTTCTTCGGAGAAGACGCAGATAAATACCGCTATGCGCATCTGGCAGACGGCCTTTCGAATGTACCGTATCTGGTGAGCGTCGATGAATTCCAGGAAAAAGTGTTCCTGAATCCCACGATGAGTGCGAAGGAGCGCCGTGCCGTGTGGCATGAGATCGAGAAGACCTACATGCCGTGGCGTTCCTACGACGGCAACGAGTTCCTGGAAGAGGGAGGCTTCTGGATGCAGAAGCAGCATGTTTTCCTTTATCCCTTCTATTATATTGAATATGCCATGGCGATCATGGGAGCTTTTGAGTTCTTTACGAAAGCCAAGAAAGACCGCGCGGCAGCCTGGGAGGATTATCTGAATCTCTGCAAGGCCGGCGGCAGCAAAGGATACTTTGATCTGTTGACCTATGCCAATCTCTCTATCCCGGTCAAACCAGGCGCTGTAAAGAAGTCCATCGCAGGAATCGTAGAAGAACTGGGTTTAGGTGATTCGGACAAGGAAGAACCGCAGTCACCGCAAATGCCGGAACCTGAGGATGATCCGCAGCTTTTGCAGGAGCTTCTGCCCTGTCGGGTCTGCCATGAAGACTGTGCCTATCTGGAGACCGAGGGTGACTGGTGTCTGTATGTGGTCTGCGGTCACTGCGGCTCAACCACGGCTTTTGTCCAGTATAAGGATCCTGCTTCCAAGCGTGAAGCTGCCAAAAAAGCGATCCACCTCTGGAATATGGGCAAGGTGATCGCCGAACGAAGAGGCGAGTAAAATCATAACAGGAAATAGAAAAGGAGCAAAGATCAATGAAGCTTGCGATCGGAAATGACCATGTCGCGGTCGAGATGAAAAATGAGATCAAAGCCTATCTGGAAGCAAAAGGCATCGAGGTCATCAACGTCGGAACAGACAGCCATGCTTCCTTTCACTATCCGATTTCCGGATACAAAGTAGGAAAGATGGTTGCCTCCGGTGAGGTAGACGGCGGTGTTCTGATCTGTGGGACAGGCGTAGGCATTTCTCTTGCGGCCAACAAGGTGGACGGCGTCCGCTGCTGT
>JAFOIR010000386.1 GCA_017420625.1 Bacillota bacterium | reverse complement strand
TCCGACTTCATCGGAATAACAGCTGTTGACCCAGATCTTCAGGCCATCATTGTTAAACAGGTATTCCCCGATCATCCCACCCTGATAGGTGAGCGGATCCTCATCTCCGCCAAGGATATAGGGATCGCTCTCGGCCTGACCGGTAGCCCAGTTGATATCGTAGAACTTACCGGTTTTCTCCGACGGTGCCGGAGCAGGTTCCGGTTCAGAGGATTCTTCCGGCACGCTGGATTCCTCCGGTGCGCTGGATTCTTCAGGCTTGCTGGACTCTTCGGGCTTCGAGGATTCTTCCGGTTTCGAGGATTCCTCGGGTTTGCTGGACTCTTCCGGTTTCGAGGATTCCTCGGGTTTGCTGGATTCCTCCGGTTTTGAGGATTCCTCGGGTTTGCTGGACTCCTCCGGCTTTGAGGACTCTTCCGGTTTTGAAGATTCTTCAGGTTTTGATGACTCTTCCTGTTTGCTGGACTCTTCGGTTTTCGAAGACTCGCTCGAGGACTCAGCCGCAGCGGATTCCTGCGCAAACTTATCGCTGTTTTCCGGTTTCGTTGGAAGGTCCAGACTCTGGCTGGTGCAGCCGATCAATAGCGCCATGGATAATAAGATCGTCAGGCTGATGCGAAGCCATTTTTTCATATATAAGGCCTCCTTTGAATGTCAAAAGAAAAAGAACCACAGATATCCGTATTATACCAGATTTAGGAAAGCCTGTCTGCATAATTTGAGGAAAATCCACAGGCCGCCTATCGTCAGATTGGCGAAAGGTTCGAAAACAATGAAAAAGCCCTCTCATAAGTGCCCATTGGAAGATTTAGCTTTTTTCAAGACTCTACCGCCCAAAATTCCCTACGATTTCTGGATAAGATATCACCCTGACGAGCTATCATTCCCAGCGATTGGATAAGATTCTCTGTGGAAAAATCTCCCCACCCAGGCGATGCTTTCATCCGGCTATTTCTCTGGATAAGATAGAAGTCAAAAGTCCCTGCCCACCCAGGAATTGGAAGAGATAGTTTTTTAACTAAATCAGCCGCCCAGAAATTCAAAAATGTCCTGGGCGGCGCAATGAAAAAATGAAAAATCCGCCCCAACGGTTTGGAACGGATTCTTGAAAACATGAAGATAAGCCCAATTAGCTCGCAGATGAAGGGAATAACTACATTTTATGCTTCACCCTCAGCTCTTTCAGAATCGGTTATTCTTTTTTCTCCCGGAAAAGATACAGTCCCTCCGGCTGCTCTACGAGCAGATAATGAACATCGTCGATCATCGCTTCGTAGTAGAAAGTGCCAAGGAAGGTTTCATCGCTCGCCTCGCTGATCGTTCCAGCTGGTTTTGTCAGATCAAATTGACTTGGTGTAATAGCGGCTGTTTCCCTGATACCGCCAACAAGATCTTGAACACTGGCTGCCTGGAACAACACGCCGTTTATGGACACGGTAGCCTCAGCATCAGGCCAGAGGAGAATGCCGGCGGTTTCGCCGTAAGCCACGCTGTCTGATGCAGCTGTGCTGTCTTCCGCCTGGCTGGTTTCCCCATATTCATTGGGTCCCATGGCTGTTTCATCATCCGCCACCGCTTCTTCTGTTGGCTCTTCTTGTGTAGTAGTTATCGTGACTTCATTCTTTTCTTCCGACTTGGCCCCCGCTTCTGCCTTTGCCTCTTCCAGCGCTTCCTCTGTAATGGCTCCGCCGGCGGCTGCCTCATCGGTGGCCGTTGCAGCTTCCTGCTGGGCAGCAGCCGGAGCGGCTGCATCCTTCGCACTCTTATTTCCCAAGTTGATAAAGAACTTCGGGAACAGGAATGCACCGAAGACAAGCATTGCACAGCAGGCCGCCAGAGCGGCAAAGCGCATCGGCCTGGAATAGGTCTTGTGCGGTTTCTGGCTGAACCGGACCTGTTCGGCTTCTTCGATCAGATCATCATCCAGATAACCGACCGCATCGATCAGTTTTTCTGCACCTGTCATACCTGATAGCCCTCCTGCTGTAAAAATGTCTTAAGTCCTGCCCGTGTCCGAAAAAGCAGCGTCTTCGCCTTGCCTTCCGAGATTCCCAGAAGCGCAGCACTGTCTTTGACGGATTCCATATCATAATACCGATAGATAAAAAGTTTTCTTGCTTCCTCCGAGATCGTCCGAAGATAGGCGCTGATCGCACGTCCCAGTTCCTTCGCTTCCAGCTCTTCCCCGACTGTGTCCGTGACAGTGCCGCCGGGTCTTTGTTCGGAAGGAATCACCTCTTCCAGTTCGGATAAAGACAGATCATACTGCGCACCTGTAATCTGAATCACGCTCCCATCTGTGCCTGTGTCCGTCTGGGTCTGCTGCGCACTTCGTTTCTGAGCGCGCAGATGCCGCAGCCGGTCGATCGAAAGATTCCGCGTGATCTTCCCGAGAAATGTCGAAAGCATGTTTGGTCTCTGCGGCGGAATCGTATGCCAGGCCCGCAGGTAGGTATCGTTCACACATTCCTCACTGTCGGGACGGCTGGTCAGTATATTCATAGCGATCTTTAGAAGATAAGATCCGAATTTCTGCTGTGTTTTTACGATCGCCTCTTCACTGCGCGCAAAGTAAAGATCAACGATCACAGCATCTTCTATTGGTACCATAACCTCTCCTCCTGTACTATATAAGACGGAAAAAAGCGTGAGAGGTTTCACGCTTTCCAAAGATCAGAAACAAAATATAAAAGAGCCATGAAGGTATAGGCGGAATAGTAGTTTCCATACCGGTCCCGTCCGTCCGTCAGGACCTTCATTGCCTCTTCTTTTGAAAGAAGTTCAAACCCGTTGAAGACCTCGGTTCCCTCGGCGCCTTTCTGTGTCAGCGAAGAAAAATCAGAAAGATGCGCCACGGCGCAGACAAGGCCGTTGCATTCATCCGTCATACCCGGCGTAGAAAAGACCAGAGGGCTTACCGTAAAGAGCCTATCCAGCGGCAGTGAATCTTCTCTCTCTTCCAGTTTCAGCTTAAGTCCGGTCTCCTCAAAGATCTCCCGTTCGGCCGTTACCAGTACGGGATTATCAAAGAGGCGATCTTCCGGATCCATCAGACCAGCCGGCGGAGAAAGCAGAAACTGCCCTGTCGGATAGCGGTATTCATAGGTGAGCAGCAGCCTGGGTACATCTCCGATCTTCTCCACGATCACGAAACAGGTCGCCGCATCAGCGCTCATCGCGCGGAACTCTTCTTCGCTCTTCAGCGCCACCAGATCCTCTTCCTTGCGGCGGCTCGCGTCATAGTAGTGCTTTCCAGGCGCATACTGCAGATCAAAAACTTTGATAAAACGAGTATCTAAAAGCGGCTTGACCATCTCCCGCTCTATTCTCGGTG
>JAFOIR010000385.1 GCA_017420625.1 Bacillota bacterium | reverse complement strand
TCACAGCGAAAAAGACATCCTGAAGCTGGTCACGACTCTGATGGCGAACACCAAAGGGGAAGGAAATGCGGGGGATCCGTTCTGGGAGAAAGCAGAGAAACTGCTGTATACGGCACTGATCGCCTATATCCATTACGAAGCCCCGGAGGAGGAACAGAACTTTGCAACGCTCCTGGAATTCCTGAATGCGATGGAAGTCCGGGAGGATGATGAAGAGTTTAAGAATCCCGTGGATCTGATGTTTGAAGCACTGGAAAAGAAAAAACCAGGATGCTTCGCCTGCCGGCAATACCGCCTCTTTACTCTGGCGGCTGGCAAAACGATGAAATCCATCCTGATTTCCTGCGGTGCAAGGCTGGCTCCATTCGATATTCAGGAGCTTCGGGACATCACAGCTTATGATGAACTGGAGCTGGACACCCTTGGAGACAAAAAGACAGCACTGTTCCTGATCATGTCAGATACAGATGCGACTTTCAATTTCCTGCTCTCCATGATCTATACGCAGCTCTTCAACCTGCTCTGCGAGAAGGCGGATGATGTGTATGGCGGGAGACTTCCGGTGCATGTCCGGTGCCTGATCGATGAGGCAGCCAATATCGGCCAAATCCCCAACCTGGAAAAGCTGGTGGCCACGATCCGAAGCCGTGAGATATCCGCCTGTCTGGTGCTGCAGGCCCAGTCCCAGCTGAAGGCGATTTACAAGGACAACGCGGACACCATCATCGGTAACATGGATTCCAGATTGTTCCTCGGTGGCACAGAGCCGACCACGCTGAAAGACCTCAACCAGGCACTCGGCAAGGAGACCATCGACACCTACAATACCGGGGAGAGCCGGGGACGGGAGCAGTCCCACTCTCTGAACTATCAGAAATTAGGCCATGATCTTTTGTCCGTTGATGAACTTCAGGTCATGAACGGCGGTAAATGCATACTGCAGCTGCGCGGTGTCAGACCTTTTCTTTCGGACAAATATGATCTGACCCAACACCCGAATTATAAGTACACGGCAGATTATGATAAGAGGTTCACTTTTGATATTGAGAAGTACCTCGACCACAGACTGAAACTGAAAGCCAATGAACAGTTTGACGTTGTGGATGCCGGATAACAAACAGAATCAGGAGGACACACCGATGGAGTCATAGGATTTACAGGACAACGGAATAATGACGATAGAAATGAAGTCCTTTGCTATAAGCACACTTGATGATATAGCAGAGGGCTTTTTTCATGCCCGGATTTCGGATCTGCCGGAAAGCAAGCCGTGCTGGCAAGAGATAAGAAAGATAAGGCTTTCCGCGGCGGAACGATCCGGACGGCAACAGGCTGCAAATGCAGCAAAACAAAGTCCAGCCGAAAAGGCTGAAAAAGAAGGAGGCCCTTATGGCATTTTTCAACAGCGCAATCACCGTTTTACAGACCCTGGTCGTAGCCCTTGGCGCAGGTCTCGGTATCTGGGGAGCCATTAACCTGCTGGAAGGTTACGGCAACGACAACCCCGGCGCGAAGTCGCAGGGAATGAAGCAGCTGATGGCAGGAGGCGGCGTTGCCCTGATCGGCACGACGCTGGTTCCCCTGCTGTCCGGACTGTTTGGCTGATCTATTGATCCTTACTTTCTCGCTCTTATCCTTTGGGATCAAGAGCGAGAAAGTAAGGCGATGAGATGAATTGATTTGATTACAGATATGGCTTCAGAGTTTCGATCAGATGATGGATCATCGTTCCGGGGGTGGATCTGCTGGGTGTCTTTCCCGTATTAATCTCTTCCAACATCTTTGCGTTCCGGATAGCATCATCCATGTAAGGCCGGAGGACATCAAACATATCCGTCCGGTTTTTATAATAGGTTCCAAGGTTTTTTGACTTCAGGCTTTCGGTAAGTTTCGGCCAGTATTCATCCCGATGGAGGTCCGCCTGCAGGAACATGAAATGGAGCAGAAACCATAACTCGATGCACTGGTTGGACCATATAGGATGATACCTGGTTTCGTCTGTGCTTTCTGCGGCACATAGCTCTGCAGTACGGTCAAAGTGCTCAGGCGGGAAATCGTCCTTGTCAAAGACCAGCCAGACATGCTTATAAACGTTGTTGCTCCGGGCTACGTCTTTCACCGCCCGGTTAAAGAGGTTTACCGTGTTGTCGCCTTTACCCGAGATATCCAGATGGATGCGATCCCGGTACTTGGCATCAATCGTCTCTTTGATTTTCTCGAAATACTTCGGTTCGGTTTTCGTCCCTTCGGAAACGATCAGATGATATTCCGGAGAGATCATCTGCCGGGAATCACGACGGGGCTTCATCCAGGACTTGCCCATGTCCGATTTTTTAGGAGGCTTACGGCTCATCGTCACACCTCCCAGCTCAGCATATTCCTGAGGTAGGGGTCAGCTCCATACCGACCTTCCAGATACTGCTTATCATAAGCTGCGGTATTGTTGATAGGATCGTTATTCTCCTTGCGGAGCTCAGAGAGAGAATAGACCTCACTGCTGTTTTCCGAATTCAAAGCGGCGAACCAGATTTCGTCCCTGCGGAAGATGCTGTTCTTCATTGTGGACATGTCGTGCGAAGTGAAGAGCAGCTGAGCTCCGTTTTTGTTGATCTCCGGGTTTGTAAAAAGCCGGATGACATAGCGGAGAAGCTTCGGATGCAGCTTGGCATCCAGTTCATCAACGATTACCAGACGTCCCTCCTTCAGGGCCATCAGGATGACCGGAAGAGCGGCAAAGAGCTTGCGGGTTCCGTCGGACTCACTGGAAAAGGGGAGCTCATAGAGCGTATCATGCAGGGTCCTCTGCAGGTAAAATTCATTGCTCTGCTGATCAAACCGGTACCCGGTGATGCCGATCCCCATGTCGTTCATCATGGTAAGGAACTGCTTCTTTGAAATGTCGTCATCGGAGAGAAGGATCTGCTGCTCGGCCAATGGATTCGCATAGTTTCTGATGATACACTCTTCAAACCAGCGAATGACTTCTGCAATCACGGGGATGGAATAGCCTATCGCAAGGAAGGAGAGCAGCGGCATCTTGGCATTTACTTCGGTGTTGATGTTCTTACTCCCGAGAATGGTTCCAAGTGAGATTCCTTCATGATTTCTTTCAAAGACCTTTGCTGCCCGGCTGGCCCCGAGCTTGCGGCGATAGAGTGTTTCTTCCTCTATTACGCCGCCCCGAAGCACAATATAGTAGCGGTATTCATATTCACCGATGCGGAAAAAAAGCTGGAAGCGGGAAGGCTCCTCCCGGGAATCCTCATCGAACAGATAGGGGACACAGGATACCTTCTGCTGCATAATGAAACGGGCGTGATTCTTGCCAAGCTCATAGACGGGCTCAGTAACAAGAGAGATCACGCACCCCAGGGCGGCAAGAAGGTTGGACTTGCCGCCGCCATTCGGGCCGTAGATCACACCAACCGGCAGAATATCATTTCCCTTTTCAGTCTTTATAAGGCTGTCCTTGAACTCAGAAAGAGCCGCAGCCTGGAAATCGAATGTGGTTTCATCTCGATAGGAGCGGAAGTTGCTGAATGAAAACTGGCATAACATGATAGCCACCTCCTTCAACTGGTCTCATTCATGCCAATGATAGCATGAACCCATTGAGAAATCAATATTTAAAGCCTAAATACAAAAAATAATTACGAAAAACGACTTTAAAACTGAATTTTGGGCAGCTTAGGAGAAATACGAACCCGTGAACCTTGAATCCTGAAGCTGAGCTGAATACTACATAGCCTGTGTTCATTAAACCGAACGCGGGCTATTTTTATGTCTTTTTCTGCAGGTGCACATGCAGATAAAGGGCATTTTTGCTTTCAAACCATATCAAGCCGGCAGAAACACCTGCCGGCAACAAGAAGGAGGACTCTAATATGGCATTTTTCAACAGCGCGATCACAGTATTGCAGACACTGGTTGTAGCCCTTGGCGCAGGTCTTGGAATCTGGGGAGCCATCAACCTGCTGGAAGGTTATGGCAACGACAATCCCGGCGCGGAAGGCCGGGGTATTAAATTGTCAGTTCGGATTGCTGCTTCGTCTTTATTGCAAAGATGACGAAGATAAGAAAACATGAAAAAATCATTCTTACATAGCGTCTGTGACCAACCCTCACAGACGCTTTTTCTTTGAAATGAAGATGCTTAGGTTATAAGCTGAGTCGGGTCATGAGCTGTAGGAGAACATCTGCAATCTCCTCTGCGGAGTAGTCTCTTTTCTGCAGCCAGTCATAGATGGTACGGGATGTTTCTGCGATTTCAAGGTATATTAATAACTAAAACTTCCCACACCGAAAAGGTGTGTTGAACCTTGGAAAAGTCAATAATACAAACAATAAAATAAGCATAGAAGCCACATCTATGGTATAATTGAACCAAGACCTAAGACGAGAAATCCAACAATCATGGCTAGAGACGTGAGTATCATTCTAATACTGACTGCCGTATAAGCTCTGTAGTTCTTTTTCGTAATCGGTGCAGTCTTTGGAAAGCTTTCCGAATTCGTCGCCGATGGAGGTAATGACATTGCCTTCAAACAGTAGGTCTGGGTTGTCCTCAGGAATATTGCAGTAGTTTTTGCCGTTGTACTGATTAAGTTTGGTGAGTAGTTTTTCCAAACTATATGGGCTGTAATAATCCGGTTTGTCCCTGACAGTCAACCATGGCCCCGCACCATACTTGAGTGCAGATTTTAATTTAAAGACCACTGATGGAACATGGGGGAGCGCCGCAGCGATAGCTTTGAGCTCCTTGCCACTGCGTTTTTGTAGTTTTTCCGGGGTGAAGTATTTGGAATATACACACCATTCATTTTGCCGTCAATGAATTCTCCTTTGATAAGGGGATATTCTGCGGCGGAATAATGATAGGTTCCGGTTGGATGTTTTAGATCCTGCAGGTTTTCCGAACACTCCTCTTCCGGTTGAAGGCGGTCTATATTGCAAGGTATTATTCAGTATTCTTAATTCTTTTGCCGATAAACTGGTAGGGTTAGGCATTTATGAATATGCCCCTTCCGGCACCAGACAAGCTTTTGTTGAAAAGCTGATCCAATTCGGATTGGTACTGTAGATTCCAACTCGTCTACCCATCTCCTGACGGCAGTCAATCGCCCTGATTTATGCTTCTCGCAGGGAGCAGGAGAAACTCGCAGGCAAGGCGAATGACTCACAGAAACTGTTCAAAGCCGTCTAATCACAAAACCAGCAAGGCACTCTGCGAGCTGCAGAGTGCCGTTTTTTATAGTGGAAAAATCCGTGGTGATGGTGTATAATAAATTACTTAATTTTGCGGGTGTGACGGGAGATTCCGTTAAGGCGAGATTTGTGGAGGTTCACCATGTGGCTTTTGTTTGGAGCTATCGCAATTGTTTCGGCAATCCTCAATATCGCCTGGGCAGCACATGGTAATGATCCGCGATGGTTTCGGTTTGCCAGTCTGTCATTTACCGCTCTGACGCTTTGCGCGTTTTACAGTCAGAGCGCACAATGGGTTTCACATGAAGATTGGTCAGCGCTGATGGATGTTGTTCCGACAATGTCAAGACGGCTTTGGGTGTGCGCGATTGCATCCATTCTGATTAATAGTGTGACCTTGTTTGGAAAATCCTCTCGCTGATCTCCGTTTTACCCTTCACCCGACGGTAGTAACCCACCCCGATTTTTACTACCATTTGACTACCATTGACGGCATTGACTATCCGCATTTTGCCGTATTTTGCTTTTTCCGTGACAGAGTCACAGTTTATTAACAACTTTTTCTGCCCGGCAAATCGCGGCAAAACGGGGCAGAATACAGCTTTTCAGGAGGCTGATCGCATTTGACTA
>JAFOIR010000384.1 GCA_017420625.1 Bacillota bacterium | reverse complement strand
TTTGAACTGACCCCCGAAAGTTAGACCAAGAATCTAGCTTGAGGAGGTCGGTTTTGTTATGGCGAAGTATTCTTTTGAATTCAAAATCAAATTAGTTAATGAATACTTGAGAGGAGAAGGCGGCTACTGGACCCTTTCGAAAAGATATGGTATTGACACTGTGGTTATACGTCGCTGGGTTAATAACTACAATCGCTTTGGCGAACAAGGTCTTATGAGAAGCAGAGCTAATCAATTCTATTCTTTCGAATTCAAGCTTCATGTAGTAGAGTTGTATCTAACAAGTGAACTCTCATACCAGGAACTTGCTCTTCAGGTAGGAATGACTGATCCTGCTACAATCACCAGGTGGGTGCAAGATTACAGAGCTGCAGGTCCTGAAGCATTGAAGCCCAAAAGGAAAGGCCGAAAACAAACGATGGATAAAGAGAAAGTCATCCGCGAGATCGAACATGGTGACTCGGAAGAGCAGAAGGAACTCCTTAAGCAATTGCAGGAGGAGAATCTTAGATTGCGGATCGAGAATGCGTTTTTAAAAGAAGCGAGGAGGCTGCGTTTAGAAGAGGAAGCTCTTCTGAGAAAACAGCGAGAATCGTCCACAGCCTCCGAGGAGAATTCAAATTAAAGGACATTCTCGCAACTGTGGGATTTCCAAAAGCCACATATATGTACTGGCAGAAGCGTTTTGATCGTGAAGATCCAGATGCCGATCTGCTACGGAAGATCCAGAATATCCGGGAAGAACATAAAGATTATGGCTATCGTAGGCTATGGGGCGAGCTCAGAAAGCAAGGAATAGAAGTCAACAAGAAGCGAGTTCATCGCATAGTTCAGAAGTATGGCATGCAGGTCACATCCTACACCAGGAAGAGCCGCAGATTCAGCACATACAAAGGTGTCGTTGGAAGAATCGCTCCTAACAGAGTGAACAGAAGATTCAATACCAACGTTCCTCACCAGAAGATCACCACCGACACGACTGAGTTCAAGTATTATGAGCCGGATGACAAAGGCAGAGTGTCCATCAAGAAGCTTTATCTTGATCCGTTCATGGATATGTGGAATCTTGAGATTCTGAGTTATGGCATTTCAGACCGTCCATCTGCTCAAAGCATTATGACAGCTCTGAATGAAGCGATCAATGTAACAAGCGACTGCAGCTTCAGGCGCACATTCCACTCGGACCGTGGCTGGGCTTACCAGATGGGCATTTACCGGCAAACCCTGAAGAGCAATCGAATCTTTCAGAGCATGTCTCGTAAAGGCAATTGCTACGACAATTCTCCGATGGAAAACTTCTTTGGGATCATGAAGCAGGAGATGTACTATGGTCAGGTATACAATAGCTTCGATGAACTAAAAGATGCGATAGATAAATACATACGTTATTACAACCAGAAGCGCGGCAAGGAATCTCTCGGATACCGAAGTCCGGTTGAGTACCGTGAAGAGATGTTAGTTGCATAGAAAAACTCCAGCGATTTCTCGCTGGAGCAAAAGTCTAACTTTTGGGGGTCACCTCAGTTTTTGCTCCTGGGCTTTTATTAGTCTTCATTGAAGTTTCTGTAAAGGTCATTGACGCTGGCCTGCGCGTGATCAGAGATATGTTTGTTCGCTATGTGGTCTCTCAGGTCTTTGATCGCCAGCATCTCGTCCGCAATATCTTCAAGCCTGTACCTGTCCTGTCTGCAGATGTAACTGATCATCCTCTCAGCAGTGAAATCAGTATTCATCTCAAGACAAATGAGCCGCGAGAATGCCTCCGGATAACCTTTCTGAAGCATAAGATCATAAAGCTGTTTACTCTTCTCACTCATCTCATCTCTATAAACCGGAAATCATAGCTCAGCTACGATTTCAGATACGGCCACCAGAACAGCCTCCCCACTGATTGATATGCGGTTATTTGCTTCCAGTCTGCAATGCAGGAAGCCTCCGCGTTTTGATGCCTGATACGCGATGATCTCATTCTTGTTTAATTCCTTTGACCAGAAGTCTGCGATCTGGCAATGGGCAGAGCCGCAAACCGGGTCTTCGGGAATACTCATTTTCGGGCAAAAGCTGCGTGATACACAGTCAGTTTCTGTTCCGCGCGCTGTAGCATTCTGGATACGGCCTTCGATGCCGGTTAAAAGCTCCTGATCCGGTTTCATGTTCCTGATGGTCTCTTCCGAGTCAAACACGCAAATCAGATCAAGTCCCAGCACCGCTTTAGACGGGCGTGCGCCAAAAGCTTTTTCCATAGCGTCTGTCACCGGTATCTCTTTGAGTTCATAAGTCGGGAAGTTCATCTCATATAAATTGCCTTTGCGATGAACGGTCAGTTTACCGCTGAGTGTATTGAAACTCACCTCATCACTGCCCGGTTCGTAATAATTCAGAACAACAAAGGAAGAGGCCAATGTTGCATGGCCGCACAATTCAACTTCCGTTCCCGGTGTAAACCAGCGTAAATGATACCCCTTTTCTTCCTTAACAACAAAAGCAGTCTCCGACAGATTGTTTTCCATCGCAAGTTTCATCATGGATTCTTCAGACGGCCAGCTTTCCATGACACAGACTGCAGCCG
>JAFOIR010000042.1 GCA_017420625.1 Bacillota bacterium | reverse complement strand
CGGCATTCTTGGCAAAGTCACCCGCTTTCGCCAGGGTTCCCAGCACATCCATCGCCTGGTTGAACTGATTCTGCTCCTCGGGCGTGCTTCGGACGGATTTGCGACCTTTCATATAGGCGGCCGTTGCGTCAAAAGCAGCCTGCATTTGTCTTTCCCGCTCTTTGTCATCTGCATAGGGGTCAATGTTCTTCAAGGTCTTGACCAGTGATTTCCATTCCTTGGGCTGCCCTTCGGGATCATCCATCTTGTCGGGCAGTTTCTTGAGAGCCGACAGGATATCGAACGCCTTATCTTTCTGTGTCAAATGGAATGGACGGAAAAGGCCGCCGCATACCTGGAACAGCTTGTCATCATTGAGATATTTGCGCACCAGAGCAGGACTCTCGGTAAACCGCTTAAAAGTCGGAAGATTCATCAACTGTTTCGCCTCGGAACGAGCCAGCTTGACGGAAAAAGGATCCTGTTCCTTTTTAGGACGGTTCATCTGGAAGGTAGCAACGATGGCTTTGGCTAGATTTTCTTTAAAGTCAGGATGATCCGGATCCACTCCGCTAACAAATACCGTTTTCATCGAAGAATTGCAAGCTTTTTTCGACAAACGGCATAAATTCCGCATATCATTATACTGCTGCGATCCGCCTGGCGGCTTCCAGTGCAATCAGTCCGACTTTATCCTTATCATCCAGACGAGCATGCGCAGAAAGACTGCGTTCATCCCAGACAGGCGTATCCAGATTGTCGCCGGCATAGAAGAACTGAAGAACCTTTTTCCCGCGCAGCTTAGCAAGTGCAGCTATGGCGGAGGCCTCCATATCGACGCAGATGCAGCCTTCCTCTTTCCTTTTCTGAACTTTCCAGACAGTTTCACGATAGAAAGCGTCCGTAGTCCAGGTCTTGCCCTTATGATACCGGATCTTCAGCTCCTTAAGCATCTGCTCGAAAAGCGGACCAAGATCCTCATTCACCGGAATTTCCCGGGAGGGCGGCGCATAGTGGAAGCTGGTTCCCTCGTCCCGAACAGCGTTGGTTGGTAAAATGATTGCCAGGTCATCGATCGAGCTGTCCAGTACGCCGCAGTTACCATAGAGGATCAGTGTTTCCGCCCCTAAACCAAATAATTCTTCAAACATGCCCACGCAGGTTGATGCACCGACTTCCGCACAAACAAAGCCCAGTTCAACGCCCTCATAAACGCCGCGATAGGTCGGCGACACGCAATTGGCCATATGCACTTCACCCAGTTTCTCCAGGCTTCCATTTGTCTCGACAAACTTCAGCAGCCGATCGAAGGAAGCCAGGGCAAAGCAGCTGATAAAGATCTTCGGAACTCGTGGGAAATCTTTGTAGAACGCTACTGGATCGATGACACCCTTTGGATCCGGATCATACTCGGTGAGCGGCAGATCAGCGCCCATCGCGCGCCAATCTTCAGCCTGAGATAAGATCTCAGCGATCAGTTCTTCTTTGCCTTGCGTGTAGGCACCGCGATCGTTCGGATAAGCCAGGGATAGTTTTTCTTTCAGTCTGGTATAACGAAGCGCGATCTCCGGCCGCTGCCGCAGATAGTCGCGGAAGTTGATATAGTTGTTCCAGGCTTTGCTCTTATAAATGACCATATGGATATGATGGGTCCGGTAATCGTCTTCTCCGATGACATACAAACACTGCCCCGGCACATCCTGCCCGCGGTAGTGGATCCCTGCTTCTTCCAAGGCTTTCTTATGTTTCTCGAGATCTTCCAGGCTGCGCACACCCACGGCCAGATCGACGATCGGTTTGGTCCTGATCCCGGGAATCGATGTACTGCCCACATGCTGGATGTCGACAGCATCACTGCCAAGGATCTTTCGGAGCTGGTCTATCACGTGACCAGCCGACGCAAAGATGGCATCAGCGAATGCGCCGGTGTTTTCTTCGAGGGCAACCGTGCCTCGGTGAAGCCCGATTTTCTTGATTTCTTCCTGCATAGTTAGTCTCCTGATCAAAGAAGATCCAGTACCTTCGAAGCGGCATCTCGGTCAACAATAAGCACGCCGTGCCGCAGCAGCTTCAGGACCGTTGCCGGCAGCTCTTCGGTGGGAGCCGTCCGGACGAGCTTTTCGACGATATCCGCCTTGTGCGCACCGCCCACCTGAAGTACAACTTTTTTCGCATCGAACATATGATGAACGCCCAGTGTGATGCCCCGGGAAAGCTTTGCCCCATGCGAGAAGTATTTCTGGCCGACAGACTGCGTCACGGGATCAAGCTCGATCACCTTCGCATAGTCCGAAAAGTCACCGCCGGGCTCATTGAGTCCCAGGTGTCCGTTCATGCCCACCCCGAGCAGCATAAGATCGATCCCACCTCGGTCGAAGATGAATTGATCGACGTCTTTGCAGACCGCCTCCAGATCTGCTGCATGGATATCGAAGCGCTTGACCTGAGAATCCGGAATGCCGAGCGGACCATAGAAGTATTTGCGCATGAATCCGTCGCAGTTTTCGCTCTCATCTTCGAGATCCAGCCACTCATCCAGTGCGACAAAGCTGGTTTGGGAGAAGTCTATCTCGCACTGCTCCTGCATTTCTTTCAGGATCTCATAGGTTCGGATCGCGGTGCTGCCAGCCGGCAGGCAGAGCAGGGCATCCGGTTTGGCCTGAACGGCCTGTGCTACCAGATCGGCGCTTCGCTGACTCATCGCCTCAAAGCTGTCTTCCAGGAAGACTTCCTTCGGAAGACGGAAGGGCATGACAGCGCCTCGTTCGATGGCTGTTTTTTCCATGCAGTGAGCCAGATCGCCGGTCAGACGGTTGTGTTCGATACACTTGACGCAGTCGCCATGGAATTGGCAGATAATGTAAGGACAGTTGCAGCGCATAGGAGGTCTCCTTTCAAGGGGATCATTTCATTTTGATGACCAGGATACCGTTCACAAAACCGATCGAATCCGGTGCCGGATAAGCGCTCATCGCAGCAACCTGCGAATTGCTCTTCAGGGCATTGTATTCTTCGATCGAGCAGAACGTCACTGGTTCATTCAGGTAATACTGGATATACATCCGGTAGGGATGGTAGAAATATTCGTAGTTGTCGGAAGCGATCGCAGATCCGCTCCAGGTACCTGTAAAGTTGTAGTAGGTTCCAAATCCCGGCATTTGTCGGTCCAGATCCGGTGCACCAATAAAGCAGATGGGTGTCTCACCCCGTACATAGCCCGGGGTTTCATTGAGATCATAGATTACCCGGGTCATGAGTGACAGCGTGGCATGCTGCTCCAGGTTTTTCTTCAGATAGATCGAGTTGGCAGAAACAGTAAAGTCTGCCAGTACCAGAACCAGCGCGATATACACTCCGACTGCCAGCCTCTTGTGCCGGACTTCCTTCCCTGCTTTCTCTGCCAACACGATCGGGAAAAGGAATACGATCCATACCGCATATTTCATCAGGTCGTGTACGTTCCCATTGTTCAGGATATAGGCAGTATTGGCACCAAGCGGTATCAGCAGGAGCAGTACGACGGCCAGACAAATGGCCGGAGGTTTGGGGCTGTTTTGACGAATCATGCGAACAAGCCGGATAATCGATAAGGCCGAAATCAGCAGAATGGCCAGATAGATCAGAATGTTCGGATAAGACGTCTGCGCATAGAAAATGGTCTTTATGAAATCACGGTATGTTCCGATGATCAGCGAAAACAGGCCGCGAGTCTTAGGCTCAAGAATATTCGTAATGCTGTTGTAATAGCCATGAACGACATGGATTCCGGTAGCAGCCCGCACGATCTGATAAATGAGAAGGTAAAGTCCCGATCCCAGTGCCAGCATGGCGAGTGAAAGAAGACCTTTCCGAAAAGCAGCGGCGGTATCCATCTTACCTTGTACCAGCGCCAGAACCAAAGTAAAGAGGATCAGGACGACCGATACCGAAATATTGCACTGGTAGATTCCGAGTGTCCCGATGAGCGGCAGCGCACCCCAGAGGAAGCCGAATTTTCGGGTTTTCCACAGATATACTGCCAGGACAGCCAGAAAGACCGAGAGCATGTCAACGTCCAGTTCGTAGAGATAAGTCGCACCCAGACAGAACATCGTCCGGTTGATGGCAAGGAAACCGGCGGTAAAGAAGACAGCGGCAAACGAGTGAAGTTCGAAGATCTTTGCCAGGAGATAGACCGTCAGGCATACCCACAGGATCGTTAAAAGGCCGATCACCCACGGAAGCGCCAGTTTCCCGCGCACGATCGTCCGGTACACAGGGAACAAAAAACGACCGAGTTCCACCTTCCAGCGCTCCTCAACGCCGGATGCATACAGCGCGTTCAGTACATCGTGCGAAAACAGATCATTGAAAAAGGCGTAGGCGTGGCAGACGAGCACCCAGAAAAAACTGCCGGCCAGCGCATAGCGAAATGACGAATCTTTCCATAATTTAGAAATCATCCTGAGACCTCATTCATCTATGAATTAATGCTATTGTATCGGTACAATGCCGGGAAAGCAAGAGACAATTATGTGAATAAGCTACTTGACTTACTCCAGGGAGAGAGGTTAGACTTGGAAAAGACAAAATGCAAGGAGATGCCCCATGTTTATCCGAAGATTTTGCACAGAAGATGCCAAAGAAGTATCGGACCTGATCATCCGGACGATGAGAATAACCAACACCAGGGATTATCCCGTCGAGATGATGGAAGAGCTCATTACCCATCAGCAGCCGGAGGATGTTTTGAAACGTGCCAGCTGGACGCATTACTATGTGGCTGAAGAAGACGGGAAGATCATCGGCTGCGGCGCAATCGGCCCCTACTGGGACAAAGAAGATGAAAGCAGCCTGTTTTCCATTTTTGTGCTTCCTGAGTGCCAGGGCCAGGGCATAGGACGTGCTATCGTTGAAACGCTGGAAAAAGACGACTATGCACTGCGCGCCAAACGCATTGAGATCCCGGCATCCATCACAGCACTCAAATTCTACCGAAAGCTGGGCTATGAATACAAAAACGGCGTCGCCGCCCTCGATAGCGAACGCCTTTATCGATTGGAGAAGCATATGAAACACTATACAGTCCTGCAGATCACCGATCCGAAGGAAAAGAGCCAGATCGCGCGACAGGTCCTGGAGGCTCTCACAGATTGGTTTGAGGTGGAAGAGTCCAGAGAAGAGTATATTCGTGAAAGTGCCGGCTGGGATTTCTTTGCCGCAAAACAAGAAGGGAAAGCCATAGGATTTCTTTGCCTGAAACAGACCGGTCCCGCTACCGTAGAGCTGGCCGTCATGGGCGTCCTGAAAGAATACCATCGCCTGGGCATTGGCCGCGCTCTCTTTGCTGCCGCAAAAGAAGCCGCTATTCGCGCCGGATATGAATTCATGCAGGTCAAAACGGTACAGATGGGTGTATATGAAGACTATGATCAGACAAACCGCTTCTATCAGAGCCTTGGATTTAAAGAGCTGGAAGTCTTTCCCGTGATCTGGGGAGAGGACAATCCCTGTCAGATCTATGTCATGGCACTGCAGGATGAGCAGAGGATTATCGACATCATCAGGCGGCGCCGCAGTTACCGCGGCCGCTACAAAGCGGATAAAGTTCCCCGGGAAGATCTGAAGATGATCCTTGAAGCCGGTCTGGATGCTCCTTCCGGCTGCAACAAGCAGACCACCAGCCTGATTGCTGTGGACGATCCAAAGGTTTTGAAGCAGCTGTTTGCTGTGATCGATCCGCCGGTCGGAGAGTCCGCCCCGGCTGTGATCTGCGTCCTGACCCAGCGGATCAATGCCTACCGCGACCGGTGTTTCGCGGTTCAGGACTATTCTGCCGCCATTGAGAACATGCTTTTGGCGATTACAGCGCTCGGCTACCGAAGCTGCTGGTATGAAGGCCACATCACCGACGAGGATCGGATCGGCGACAAGATGGCAAAGATCCTCGGCGTCCCGGCCGGCTACGACCTTGTCTGCATGCTCCCGGTCGGAATCCCGGAAGAGGACTTAAAAAAAGACCCGGCTGCGCCTCGAAAGAAACCTTTTGAAGACCGCGCCTGGTTCAATCATTTCCAAAACAACCAATAATCAATCTCCTTTTACAAACTGCAGCGGAGGTATTCCATGAAAGCGGCTGTATTAGTTGTCCTGGCAGTGACATTTCTTTACAAGATCTGGCTGAGCCTCCTGAAAGCCCGGTCCATGAAGAATCCAATTCCAGCCAGTGTTGCCGATGTTTACGACGAATCCACCTATCAGAAATGGCGTTCTTATCAGAGTGAAAACCTCCGGTTCGGCCTGCTGAGCGGAGTGGTTTCCTTTCTGATCGCAGTTTTGATGCTTGCTCTCAATGTCCATGCGCTTTTTGCCGGCCTTTTTCCGGAAGGGTGGGTGAGTCAGCTCTTTGCGGTCGCCCTGATCGAAACACTCTCGGAAATTCTGCTGATCCCCTTCAGCTACTATGACACCATGCACATCGAAGAGAAATACGGCTTCAACCGTACGAGCGTCAAAACTTTCTGGTCTGATCAGCTGAAGGAATTTTTGCTCAGCCTGATCATCATGACGGGCGTGGGCATGATTCTCGGCGGGCTTCACCGATGGCTGGGTGATGGACTGATCGTCGCGTTTGCCCTGGTCATGTTTCTTCTGATCCTGCTCATTTCCTTCCTGTTTCCCTATCTCAGCCGCATTTTCAACAAGTTTACACCACTGGAAGAGGGCGAGCTGAAGGATCGCCTGACGTCTTTGCTGGAGCAGCATGGCTTTCAGGTGCGTGCGATTCAGGTCATGGATGCCTCCCGCCGCAGCACCAAGTCCAATGCTTACTTTACCGGTTTTGGCAAACTCAAGACGATCGTCCTCTATGATACGCTGGTGGAAGCGATGACGGTGGATGAGATCTGTGCCGTCTTCGCACATGAAATGGGTCACGGGCTGCATAAGGATACGCTGAAAAACCAGATCCTGTCTTTTGCTCAGATGGCTGTCATCGGTGTCATGGCCTGGCTGGTTCTTCGGACAGAACCGCTGTTTACTGCATTTGGGTTTTCAGAAATCAACTATGGGTTTGCCCTGATTCTCATTATGAGTGTCGGATTTGCGCTGCTGTTTCCGCTGTGGGGACTTCTTGCCAACTGGCATTCACGCCGTGCTGAATACGCCGCTGATGCACAGGCCGTTGCCGAAGGTTATGGCGAAGCACTCATCAGTGCGCTGAAGAAATTGGCACGTGAAAACCTGTCCGACCTCTCTCCGTCACCGCTTCTGGTGAAGCTGGAATACTCACATCCATCCCTGAGCCAGCGAATTGAAGCCATTGAAAAAGCCCTGAAAAAATAGTATCGATCAAAAAGCCGTCAGCATACCATTCGGATCTGCTGACGGCTTTCACTTTACTTGTCCATTCCAATCGTCTGACGGATCGCTCCAAGCAGACTCAGTTCTTCGTTGTCGGTATCCTGAACAATTTGCCAGACCATGATGCCGCCGGCATTTTCCAGCGCAAAAGCAGTCTTGGCTTTCATGGTCTCGATTCCGTTGTAGTAGACTGAGCTGCCCAGATACTGTGTTTCATCCCGATGTGCGTTCTCGGGATCGGCTGCGATGAGAGAACTGTAGGCATTCCAGGTAGGCCGCTCATAGAACGGCACGCCCAGCGTGACCTGTTCTTTCGGAATGTGACGTTCATTTGTCCAGTACAAAATGTATTCTTCTGCCAGACTCATGGGAGAATGATCGGCTCCGGAACCTCCATCGTAGCACATGACATTGATCCAGTCGAAACAAGCGGCTGCTTTGTCCGTGATGGCTCCTGTCATACTCGGGCCGACTACTGCGCAGGTCAGCAGCAGATTCTTTTCGCTGCAGGCCTTCCGCAGGTTCAGAACCAGCGCCTCATACTGATTTGCTGTCGAGTCTTTCGGATGTTCCCAGTCGAGATCCACCCCGTCGAATCCATACTGCACAGCAACCTCAACGATATTGTTCGCCAATGCTTCGCATTTTTCAGAGGTTTCTGTGGCGGCGACGAATGTTGGCTCCAGTTCGATCCCGTTATAGCTCCAGCCGCCGAGGGAAATCAGCACCTTTACGCCATTCTCATGTGCGATCTCGATCAGCCTCTTCGCAAAATCAGCGCTTGGCAGCGCCAGAATCTTTCCATCCTTATCCGGAATTGCAAATGCATAGTTGATATGGGTATAGCGCTCGATCGGTGCTGTCTCCAGCACCTGGAGACTATACCAGTTGGGCATATAGCCGATCAGTTTGAACTCCTTCACTCTTTCCTCCTTTTGACACCCGCCGAGGATAATGACCGTCAGCATAAGCGCAAGTAACCAGCCGCCCCAGCGAACCCATCTGTTTTTCATTAAGAGTCACCTTTCTTTTTTGCCTTAGACAAAATAATAAGATCTCCAATCGTCAGGATGCTAACCTGGCGTTGGAGATCAGCTTAGTATGGATAGCGCATCATGCCCGGATCAAACGTCGAAAGTTTGATTCCGAGAAATCCTATGATGGCAGCGGCATCATCCTGTCCCTTATGGTAGAGATGTTTGAGTGCCTCCAGATCACGCGTAAGGGTTTTAAGTTTGCCGATATCGTCCGGTGCGACGATCAGTACTTTGCCCTCTTCGGCGTACTGTTTGCAAAGATCCAGCTGACGGTTATAGGTCGCAGCGCGATTCTCGAGTGCCTCCGCTGCCTGCGGATATTTGCTGCGGATCCGGCGAACGATTTTCCGATCATTCTTAGGATCACGCTGATAGGAAAGAGGGCGGGTCAGAATCACGACCACCTTTTCACATCCTGCATCAAAAGCTTTCTCGATGGGAATCGGATCGCTGATACCGCCGTCATAATAGAGCCCGTCTCCGATGGGGTAGGGCTTGTTGAATCCTGGCACGCAGCTGGAAGCTTTGAAAATATCATACTGATCCTGAGCCATATCATCCCGGGTAAAGTAAACCGGTTTACCAGTCCGGGCATCGGTCGCTACAACGACCAGCTCCTGACTGGAGTTTTTGATGGCAGCATAGTCCAGAGGATCTTCGCTGTCAGAGTTGGCAAGGGTACTGTAGACATAATCAAGATTGATATAGTTGCCTGTACTCAGAAACTGAGCAATACCCATATATTCCTTGCGGAAACTGTAATCCGTATAAAAACGGAAATTCCGGCTTGACTGTCCGGACAGATAAGAAGCCAGATTAGCGGAGCCGGCTGAAACACCGATACAATAATCAAAGCGGATTCCGAATTTCATACAGTAATCCAGAACGCCTGCTCCGTAGATATCGCGCTGTCCGCCGCCTACGTCGATAATTCCGATCATTATTAAAACACCTTTAAAATAAATAGACTACCGAAGCATTATACCACTTTTGCATAGAAAGGCAAGTGTTATTTTCCCTCGGCAGTCTTTTGAAAAGCTTAGATCAGGTCTTTCATCCCGTAAAAACCGGGTGCAGTACAATAGATAAAATCGGCAGCCCGAAGAGCGCCGGACGCAAAAATCCCACGGTCAGTTGCCCGATGTGAGATCGTGATCGATTCATTATCGCCAAAGAAATATACGGTATGTTCACCGGCTTCTGTACCGCCGCGCAGTGAATGAACGCCGATTTCGGTCTTTCTTGCGCCAACCTGGCCATGCCGTCCGTATACCTCTTCAAAAGCCCCTGACTGATTCAGGATCTGAAGGATCGACTTGGCGGTACCGCTGGGTGCATCCTGCTTTTTGCGGTGATGTGTTTCGGTCAGTTCCATGTCAAAGCTTTCGGAAAGCAGCGGAACAGCTGTTTCCAGCAGCTTGAGCAGGACAGCAACACCATAGGAATAATTGGAACTGTAAAAGACAGGTACTTCTTCGGACAGTTCGTGAAGCAGTGTCAGATCTTCCTCTGTCAGGCCGGTCGTTCCACAGACGAGCGGGCATTCATTTTCCCGAACGTAATCGGCTATCCAGGAGAGGTTGTTGCGATGAGAAAAGTCGATCAGAACATCGGCAGCCTCCAACCCCTGCAAAAGGTCCAGATGCATGGCATCTACAAGAGCGAGGACCTGATCACCGCGCGCTTCTGCCAGAGAACGGATCTTCTGACCCATCTGGCCCATTCCGCTGATCAGTACATTCATTGGATGAGTCCTACCTTTCTCATGGACTCAGCCAGACGCTGACGGTTTTTCTCTTCCATCGGGAACAGCGGCAGACGGTAGCCTCCGATTCCCATGCCCATCAGATTCATCGCTTCCTTGACTGGGATCGGGTTGACTTCACAGAACAGTGCATGAATATAATCCAGATACTGCTGCTGAAGCTTAAGCGCACCGGCCAGATCACCTCTTTGCCAGCGTGCGACCATTTCGTGGCACTCCTTCGGATTGGTGTTGGCGAAAACACTGATGACGCCGGAAGCACCCAGACTCATCATAGGGATGATGATATCGTCGTTCCCGCTGAACATCTGGAAATCATCCCGGATGAGATGAGAGATGTTGACGGCATAACTGATGTCTCCGGAAGCTTCTTTGATTCCGCAGATCTTCGGATGCTCGGAAAGCTTTTCAACGGCAGCAACGGAAAGCGCACAGCCGGTACGGCCGGGTACATTGTAGAGAATGACAGGCGCATCGACCTGATCGGCAACCTTGGTGAAGTGATAGATCATACCCTGCTGATTGGCTTTGTTGTAGTAGGGTGTGATGCACAGCAGTGCGTCAACGCCCATACGGTCGTAGCGAACACTCTTCATGATCTGTGTTTCTGTGTCGTTGGAGCCGGAGCCCGCGATGACCGGAACACGGTGGCGCACAGTCCGCATGGTGAATTCTACGACTGAATCATCTTCTTCATGGGTCATGGTGGTACTTTCACCGGTGGTTCCCAGGACGAGAATTCCGTCGGTACCCTGAGCGATGTGCCACTCCAGCAGTTCTTCGAGCTTGTCGAAATTGATGCTTCCGTCTTCGTGGAACGGGGTAACGAGTGCGACGATCGAGCCTTGTAACATAATAAACCTCCCTATTCTCCCTTGCCCGGCCAATAAAAAACCGGCGGGTGAATGCTGCCGCCGGATCATGATCCTTCAACGATAGCACTCCTACAATAAATGTAGACAGTCCGGCAGGTATTACCTGCCGACCCACCAAAGCCGAATGCCTCCGGCTTCAGTTCGGCGAATTTGCCTCCATTTCCGGTCGAATGCCTGCCGGCTCCCGGAAATCTGATCGCATCCGCGCCTCTATCTGTGAAGAGGATAATAACATGTTTTGCATGTTTATGCAAGAGGATGGATAAAGTTCTATGTTTTTGACAAAAAATCAGGGGAGAGCAACCATGATATATGCAATCCGATCAATAACCGATCGCCAGACCAAACAGGAGAATTCCTGAAGTGAGCAGCAGATTGAGTGCCTGGAATTTCCAGGAATACCGGAACCACTTGCCGTAGCTTACGTCGGTGAGACCAAGTGTAATGAGCAGGCCGGCGTTGGTGGGATAGATGACATTGCTGAAACCGTCGCCGAAAGCAAACGCGATGATCGCCAGCTGCATACTGATCCCGAATAACTGCGCGAGCGGAGCGATAATGGGAATCAGCAGAAAAGCTTTGGCAGAACCGGATGAAATGAAGAAATTCATGACCAGACAGATCAGATAGATAAACAGAATAATCCCCCATTTGGGCATGGTACTGGCCATTTGCTGCGCAGAATACAGAAGAGAATCCAGGATCTTTCCTTCTACCATGGTATATTTGATGGAGGAAGCCATCAGGATCATCAGAATGGAAGGAGCGATCGCAACAACACCTTTTCCAAAGGTCCGGCCAAGCTCTTTCAGTTTCATGCCGGAAAGCAGAACGGCGGATATTCCTCCGATGAGGAACATCAGGGCGACGATGATCATGGTATAGTCCTGCAGAAAAGTGATCAGAGCCGAACTTAAGACGATCAGAATCCCGGCACCAAGTATGAGGCCGAAAGCAGTTAATCCTTTGTCCATCCGCGGATCACGGACGAATTCGTTTTGAATCGTCTGGGAAACAGCCGGCTTTTCGATCTTTCTTGCGTGACTTTTCACAAACCACCAGAGCAGCAGATAGATCAGGACAAAGGAAAGGATCCTCAGATAGATACCGCTGAACATAGGAAGGCCGGATAATCCCTGTGCAACGCCGATCGTAAACGGATTGGCAACGCCGGCAGCAAACCCGCAGCCAACAGCCAGAAGCGACATCGCAAGACCGGTCACCGCATCCCATCCAAGAGCGACTGCCAGTGCGACGACAATAGGTGTCATGGGGATGACTTCTTCAAAGGAACCTACCAGGGATCCCATAGCCATGAAGAAAAACAGTAAAGCAGCCATCAGCTGATACTTGACTGTACCAAATCGGTGGACGATTTTCCCGAGCATATAATTCATCAGCCCGCCGGCGGCAAGAGAGTTGAAAACACCGCCGATCACAATGAGAAAGATCAGTACCGCAATGATCGTTCCCGAACCTTCCGCTCCCAGAACCAGGAAGGGTGAGAGCAGCCATTTCCAGAAGGGAAGGCCGCCTTCCACATAGTGAAAGCCGGCAGCTGTATCGATCACGCTGTGACCCTGCTGATCGATCGTCCGGGCATATTCTCCGCCCGGAACCAGCAAAGTCAGCACATAAGTGGTGATCATCAGGACGAAGATGATCCCGATGGCGATCAGAAAAGAGCGGACACCGATATTGATCCCGGCACCGTTTTGAACAGGATTTTGTCTTAAGGTTTCGTCTTTCATCATAATTCCTTTGTCAGTTCCTGTGCCCGTTTAAGGCACTGCTTCGCGTTTTCAAATTCGTCAAGGCTGGTACTTTCACTCTCCACCAGCCTGAAGAGATACCGCTTTGTTTTCGGATCGAGGATCTTCTTCCAGTCATTCTCATCATCTTCATCACCAAGGACAAGATCGAAAGAGCGGCGCAAGGAGAAAGGCTTCATGTGAAGAATCATATCCCGGTCCCGGTATTTTTTCAGGATCTGAAGAGGATCGGCTCCGCCTTCGATACAGTTTCCGCTGTCAAATTCGATGATCATGTCATCCGGGAGGTTATCAAAAATGAATTCAAACAGTGATTTGCCGTCATAGGAAAGCTGAAACTCATGCGCATGATTGTGATATCCGCAGCGAATCCCGTTTTCGGCCAGCTTTGCCTGGATCTTTACCATCTTTTCAAAGTGGGAGAGCCAGACATCCCGGCATTCTTCTTCCCAGGTGTGACCAATCTGCCAGTGACCTCCCAGACAGGGGATCACGGCGATCGGACATCCTGCTTTCTGAAGATAAGCGATGGTCTCGTCGATCCGGTTTTCCTTGAGATCCCGCCATTCGATATGCCAGCCGGTGAAGGTAAGCCCGGAAGACTTGATTGCGGCGAAGATCTCATTTGGATCCCAGGTCATATCTCCGAAAAATTCGATGCCCCGGTAACCCAGTCCGGCCACTTTCTGCAAAGTGCCGGCCAGATCTTTTCCTGCACTTTTATGAACCGTATACATGGCAAGTCCGAAGTCCATAGCGCTTATACTCCTTTTCACAAGCAGTTGCCTTCATTATGAAGTGAATCCTGTCAGATGTCAACGGTGCTTTTTTGTTCTGTATTGACAGAAATGGACAGATATGATAAATTATATCCTGTTATGGGTAAATCCCATCAATACATATTGAGAGGAAGTGATGAATCCTTTTATGGATGGAGACAGTCGACCTTATTGGATTATTACGGGTATTTTAATTTTACTGGCAGCCGTTTTCGCTTTGATGGAAACCGCTTTATCCTCTGTCTCAAAGACCAGGATCAAAGTGCTTTCAGAGCGCGGAGATCTGCGAGCTGAAAAGGCATTATATGCGATCGAACACTTTGATCAGGCAATCACTACTTTACTGATAGGCACGAATATCGTTCATATAGCCGCTGCAGCCCTGGTGACCAGCGTAGTTACACGGACCTGGGGGCTGGGTGCGGTTTCTTTGAGTACCATCATTACGACGATCGTCGTTTTCTTTACCGGAGAAATGCTCCCCAAAAGCATCGCAAAAAAGAATAGTGAAAAATATATCCTGCAGACGGCAGGATTTCTTTGCGTGCTGATGAAACTGCTGAAGCCGTTTTCGTTTGTTCTTTCCAGGATCGCTGATACAGCCTCCAAACATGCCAAAGCAGAGCCGGAAGTATCGGTTACAGAAGAGGAACTGTACGATATCATTGAAGGCATGGAAGAAGAAGGCGCGATCGATGAATCGCAGAGTGATCTGATCGCATCCGCTCTTTCCTTCTCCGACATGACCGTGGAAGCCATTCTTACGCCCCGTGTGGATATGGAGGCACTCGACGTGGATGAAGATCCGGAAAAGGTGATGGCTTTCCTGAAAAATACCAATCACAGCCGGATCCCTGTTTATGAGAACAGTATTGATAATATCATCGGCGTTCTGCAGATCCGGAAATTCATGAAACTATATCTGCAGGAACGAATAATCCCGCAGCTTCGTCCGCTGCTGGACGAGGTATACTTTACCACCGCTGCCGCGAATATCGATGAGCTTCTTTCCGATATGTCGAAAAACAAGCTGAATATGGCGGTGATCGTCGATAATTACGGCGGTACCATGGGAATCGTTACCGTTGAAGATATCCTCGAAGAGATCGTCGGCGAGATCTGGGATGAAGACGATATTATTGAAGAGCCGATCGTCAAACTGGCGGATGCCGCCTATGAGGCCGATGCCGGCGAAACCGTGGAAGCGCTCTTCACCTTTATGGAATACGAAGATCCGGAAGAAAACGAAGACTTTGTCAACATGCCTATCAGCGAATGGGTGCTGTCGAATTTCCAGGCAGTACCGGCACAAGGAGATACATTTATCTATCATCATCTGCATGTGACCGTTTCCAAAATGGATCACAACCGTATCGTGAAAGTTCGGGTCGAAGTGATGGAGAAAGACGAATCCATCCCGGAGGCGGAAACCGGTGCTGAGGAACAGGCAGCATCCGATCTG
>JAFOIR010000383.1 GCA_017420625.1 Bacillota bacterium | reverse complement strand
CGTAAGGATCACCTGGTCACAGCCGATGGGCTTCAACTGCCCGAACTATATCAAATCCATTCCGACCGCCTTTATCTCCTTTGCCAATCCCTATCATCTGGTCGACGTTCCCAGGATCCCCACCTTCATCAATGCCTATAAATTCAAAGAGGCGACGGTGGATGCGGTCATCGACAAGATGCTGGGAAGAAGCCCGTTCAAGGGCGTCAACCCTGTCGATCCCTTCTGCGGCAAGTGGGATACCAGACTGTAAATAAATATCAGGAAATTGAAAACGTCACCTCAAAACGGGTGACGTTTTTTTCTGTGTTTCGCAAAGATCAAACCATCAGTTCGGGCCGATCTTTCCTTCTGCCTTGATGACATCGATCTCTTTATCGGAATAGGTTCCCCTGAACGGCCACTCAACCGTGACAGCAACGCCGTTGTTGAACTCCGACTCAGGCACAGTAAAGGCTGTTTTACCAAGATAGATCTCGCTGAACTCGTCTTCTTCCTTGTCAATATCCCCTGTCTCGAAGATATACTGTTTCTCCTCTTTGGATGTCTTTACAGTCATGACATTGTCGTTTCTCGGGCCGGCTGAAAGCGAATAGCACTCCAGATAGAACTGGACGGAGATCGTATAGAAGGTATCCTGATCCTGTTCAGCTGCCCACTTGACTACCACGTTAAGATCGGTTTCCGTATCGGAGGAAAATTCTCCGGTATACTTTCCGCTCGGGGCCGCAGGCACCTCAGCCTTGGAAGATTCTTCCTTTGATTCTTCTTTGGATGATTCTTCTTCTTTGGATGATTCTTCCGGCTTGGAAGATTCTTCTGCCTTGGAAGATTCTTCTGTTTTTGAAGATTCTTCCGCCTTGGATTCCTCCTGCGTGGATGATTCCTCTGTCTTGGAGGATTCTTCCGTCTTGGATTCTTCCTGTCCGGAAGATTCCTGCGCTTTGGAAGTTTCTTCTTCAGAAGTCGCTTCCTGCTTTTCCTCGCTGGTCTCTATCCCTGTCATCCTGTCATCGATCTCGTTCATGATCTTGCAGCCTGTCATATTGATGATCAGTAAAGCACTCAGTAAACATGCCAGCAAAATTTTCAGCTTTTTCATACACTCACCTTACTTTCTGCGGTTTTACACCGCTTCGGCTTTTGCCGCTTTCTATCGTACAGCATAGTATAGCACAAATGAAATGGATTCTCAAAGAACTTTCTGACTAAATATGTCCTTCCCGCGGAACCGTATCGGAAGTTCCGATCAGCCAGACGAGCAACTGATCCTTCAGTTTGGCAACCGTTTCGGCCATGGCCGGATCAAAGTAAAGATTGTCAAGCTCCTTCGGATCCTTTTCCATATCATATAGCTCATTATCCCCGTCGGTACGGATATTCAGCTTGTATTTCGGGGTACGCATCATCACCGTCCTGCAGACTGACTGCGGAGCTTCCTGCTGCTGAATCATCTTGGGATAGTAGATGGAACCCGGTACCATAAAGATCCGGAATTTCGGCGTGCCTTCAAAGCAGTGAGGCTCTCTCTCGTCGTACCCGCCTTCACAGAAGACGACACGTTCAGGATCTCCGTCAGCTCCTTCTACCTGTTCACGCAGGGAAATACCAAACTGATCGTGCCGGATCTCGATGTTTTCCCAGTCGCAGATCGTGGGGAAGATATCGAAGGTCTGCGTCAGTTCCTTCACGCGGTGTCCGGCAGGACAGCCCGGTCGGCGGATAATCAGCGGAACCCTGGTGAGGTCATCGTCCATCCCAGAAGGCCACTTCTCGATCAGACCCCAGTCACCAGCCCAGTCACCATGATCGGAAGAAGCGATGACCGTCGTATCTTCAGCCAGACCCGTCTCATCCAATGCATCCAGCACCCGGCCAAGCAGCATGTCGGAGTAGGAGCACATCGCCAGATAAACTGCATAGACCTTTTTATATACAGCCGGATCTGCATCTCCTAATTCCCGATAGTGCCGGATCAGTGCCTGGAATTGAGGCTTTTTCGCAAGATCCGGCGGCAGGACATCCGGCATTTTCTCCGGATCATACAGATCGACGAAATGTTTCGTGATCGAGTACGGCGCGTGAGGATAGAAGGTCGGCAGGAAGATGAAGAGTGGTTTGTCGCCTTCTTTCCAGCCGCGGATCGCATCGATCGCCGCTTCCACACATAGAGAATCGTTGATCTCTTCAAGCATGGAATCATCTATGGGATCCATCAGCATGGTATAGTCCCTGACGTTAAACAAGGCTTTGACATCGGCGCCTTTTGTCATATCCTGATTGATAATGCGCTTAGCCAGCGGAACATTGCCCGTATGCGTCTTTGTGTCCCCATGGCCGAAGTCCACATACAGATATTTATCCACGCAGTCGAGGTAAGTCTGTTCATCGAACATATGGTTCTTGCCATAAACATGGGTTTCAAAACCTGCCTCGTGGATATAGCGCAGGAAGTTCGGATGATACGGATGCATTACATGCCGGAGAGTCCGAAAACCAGAAACGTGCGGATACCATCCGGTCATCAGCGAACATCTGGAAGGCACACAGACAGGGTGCTGTGTATAGTTGTTTTCAAAAAGTGTTCCCTCCCTGGCAAGCCGGTCCAGATTGGGGGTGATCGCCACGGGATTGCCGTATGTATGGAGCGCGCTGGCCCTCATCTCATCAGGAAAAAAGAATAGATAATGCATATGAACCACCTTATTATTTTCAGTTGAAATTTACGTTCTATTCTTCATTGTAGCATTTTTTACCTTTTCTGCCAATATATCAAAAACAATAGAACTGCACCGTTCTCTTTGCTATAATACAACATATCATCAACTTTCCGGAGGAAACCCGCATGCAGCCATATCGTCATTTCAGTTTAGCCAGCTATATGTTTGCCTACTACACCTCTGAAGTCACCGATGAAGAAATCAAAAGCGGCGTAGAATGGTATCTTCAGAATATTCCCCTGAAAAAAATCTATGTGGAAAACCATCGATCCACCGTGGATGTACCGGTCAAACGGCTCCGTGAGATCAAAGCTCTCCTGGAGTCCTACGGACTTGCGGTCTCCGGCGGCATCACCTCAACAGTGCTGGTGGACGGGATCCAGAAGCCAAACATCTTCGATACCTTCTGCTATACGGATCCCCGTCACAGGGAGACTTATCTTCAGATCGTGCGGGACGCTGCCTCTGTTTTTGATGAGATCATCCTCGACGATTTCTTCTTTACCTCCTGCCGCTGTGAGATGTGCATCCAGGCCAAAGGAAAAAGAAGCTGGAAGGATTTCCGTCAGGCTCAGATGCAGGAATTTTCCAGAGAGATGGTTGCGGAAGCCAAACGGGTCAATCCAAAGATGAATTTCATCATCAAATATCCGAACTGGTATGAAAGCTATCATGAATGCGGCTATGCGCCAATGCTGCAGAGAGATATCTTCGATATGGTCTATACCGGAACAGAGACCCGCGAGCCCTTCTATGCTGCCCAGCATCTGCAGAGATATGAATCCTATTCCCTCATGCGTCTGATGGAAAACACCGCTCCCGGCCGCAACGGCGGCGGATGGATCGATCTGGGCGGATCTTCCGACAATATCAGCCGCTGGCTGGAACAGGCCGAGTTCAGCTTCCTGGGCGGAGCCAAGGAACTGACGCTCTTCAACTTCCCGGGCCTTCTTCATAGTCCGGCGCTCACTGCCATGGATCCTGCCCTTCGAAAACTCGACGACTTCCTGGACAAAGCCGGATCTCCCATCGGGACCGCGGTCTGGGAACCCTACGATGCGACCGGCGAGGATCAGCTGATCAGCTACCTGGGCATGTGCGGAGCACAGTTGGAGATGCAGCCGGAATTTCCGGAAAATGCACCGACGATCCTGTTCACCAGCCGCACCGCCTGCATGCCAGATGCCATGGAAAAACTTGAGCAGTTCGTCCGCGAAGGCGGCAATGCCATCGTAACCGTGGGATTCTTCCACGAGATGAACGATCAGGGCATTAAGGACATGACCAGCGTACGCCTGACCCATCGTCACGTCATGGGAAACGAATATCTGATCGACCGGGTGGATTATGACTATACCGGTGTACGCAGTGCCAAAGGCGGAGAAAAGATCCTGTTTGAAGCTCTGGACTACAAGACCAATGCCACTTGGGCCGATATTCTGCTGCTGGAGGGCGAGGACAACTTCCCGGTCCTGACCGAAGATTATTACGGCAAAGGCCGTCTGTTCATTCTGAATGTTCCGGAGAACTTCGCCGATCTGTATCAGCTGCCGGCCGAAGTCATCCAGACACTGAATGCGATCCTCTCCTTGGGTCAGGATGTGTATCTGGGCTCGGCGCCCAAAGCCAGCCTAATCACCTATGACAACGAGACGCTGTGCCTGCACTCCTTCCGTCCGATGCTCGGAACGCTTCGCGTGGTCGTTCGCAGAGAATGCAAAGGTCTGAAAGATCTGGAGACCGGCGCCGAATATACCCGCAGCATCCTTCTGCCCGGCCCGCAGAAGCGAGGAGACGCCGCGAGAACGAGAACCGCACCGCCGGAATATGCATTCGATATTCCCGTCGGCCCCGGCCGCAGCGTCTACCTGAAGATCATGCAGTAAAGCATTCTGAAATGACTAAGGGCACCTTCCTTTCGGAGGGTACCCTTTCTTTTTTTTCAGTCTTTCCGGATCAGATCGCTGAGCTTCTTGCCGTAGAAGAAATCATGCGTGAGCTTATCGTATTCCTCCCACAGTGGAAGTGTTTCACAGGCTTTGGCCCGCGGGCATTCGGCTGCTCCCTGCGCCAGGCAGGCCACCGTCGCAAGGGATCCTTCCATCAGTTCAATGATCTCGCCTACGCTGTATTCTTCCGGCGCCCGGACGAGTTTGTAGCCTCCGCCCTTGCCGCTGGTCCCTACCAGCAGCCCGCCGGCCACCATATCCTTCACGATGATTTCCAGATATTTTTTGGATATCTCCTGCCTGGCAGCGATATCCTTGAGTGGAATATAACTGCCGGTATCGTTTTCTGCCATATCGATCATCACACGGATCGCATATCTTCCTCTTGTGGATATCACTGTTTCATCCGCCTTTCTCGTTTTTCCCTATTATACAGTAGGCAAATGGGTAAATCAAGCGGACGAAGTGATTTTCCTCCTAATTACCTATTGACATAGTAGGTTAATACCATTATAATGAACCTACCAACCATCAAAGGAGTAAATAATTATGATCTATGCGGATAATGCCGCTACAACAAAAATGAGCGATGCGGCCATTTCGGCCATGGTAAGTCTCATGCAGGAGACATGGGGCAATCCCTCCAGTCTGTACAGCGTCGGACAGACTGCCAAAGAAGCACTGGAACAGGCAAGGGAAGACGTCGCCGCCGTCATTGGCGCTTCCCCGCGTGAAATCATCTTCACCTCCGGCGGAAGCGAAGCTGACAACCAGGCGATCCTCTCCGCTGCACGGCTGGGCAAAAAGCAGGGAAAGATGCATATCATCTCTTCCGCTTTCGAACATCATGCTGTGCTACATACCCTGGAAAAACTGGAAAAGAAAGGATTCGAAGTCACTTTGCTGGATGTTCATTCAGACGGTCTCATCGTACCGGAGGAAGTAGAAGCAGCGATCCGGGAGGATACCTGCCTGGTAACGATCATGTATGCCAACAATGAGATCGGTACCATCCAGCCCATTCGTGAGATCGGTGCCATCTGCCGGAAGAAAGGAGTTCTCTTCCACACCGATGCGGTACAGGCGATCGGTCACATCCCGGTAAACGTCGTGGATGACAATATCGATCTGCTCTCCTCCTCCGCCCATAAATTCCACGGCCCGAAAGGCGTCGGCTTCCTGTATGTGAAAAAGGGCGTACGGATCTCGAACCTGATCGAAGGCGGCGCTCAGGAAGGCGGCAAACGTGCCGGAACTGAAAATGTACCGGGTATTGTGGCAATGGCCACCGCACTGAAGGAAATCAACGGAAAGATGGAAGAAAATGCCAAACATCTGATTGAAATGCGTGACAAGCTGATCTGCGGTCTGTATCAGATCCCTCATTCAGCGCTCAACGGCGATGCCGACAAGCGTCTTCCCGGAAATGTCAACTTCTGCTTTGAAGGGATCGAAGGTGAATCCCTGCTGCTTCTGCTCGATGACAAAGGCATTTCGGCGTCTTCCGGAAGTGCCTGCACATCCGGATCGCTCGATCCGAGTCATGTGCTTTTAGCCATCGGCCGGGTGCACGATGTAGCGCACGGTTCCCTCAGGCTTTCCATCGGAGAGGATATCACCGAGAAAGAAGTTCAGTATATCATTGAGTCCGTCAAGGACGTTGTCCGTTATCTGCGCAGCTTCTCCCCTGTCTGGAGAGATCTTTGTGCCGGCAAATCAAAATTCATTCTGTAAGGAGGCTTATCATGGCATTATATAGTGAAAAAGTAATGGATCATTTCCGCAACCCGCGCAACGTCGGCGTGATTGAAGACGCCAACGGGATCGGCGAAGTCGGCAACGCCAAATGCGGCGATATTATGAAAATGTACCTGAAGATCGAAGACGATATCATCCAGGATGTCAAATTCGAGACCTTCGGCTGCGGCAGCGCCATTGCATCCAGCTCCATGGCGACAGAGCTGATCAAGGGAAAACCGGTGGCTGAGGCGATGCAGCTCACCAACAAAGCAGTAGCAGAAGCCCTGGACGGACTGCCGGCCTACAAGATGCACTGCAGCGTTCTGGCAGAGGAAGCTATTCAATCTGCACTAGAAGATTATTACAAACGGAAAGAAAACTGATCACATTTGCCTATTTACATAGTAGGTGAATGATGTTATAGTGGTTTCATTCCAAACAGAAGGAGACGTTTTCATGAGTACTTATACTTATATGTGGTGTCGAATGCTTAACTCCCGGGCATGTTTAGTGGCTGGGGCGTTTGGCTGTCCGACAAAACGCCTCTGATGGAAGAAACACAAAATCGTGTTTAACCAAGCCAGCTGCCCGGGAGCGATTCATTAGTTCCCGGGTTTTTCTATGGACGCGGGATCGGACGGAAAAACAAAATCTAAAATGAAGAAAAGGAAAAACATCATGAGTGAATACAAATTTGAAACCCTGCAGCTTCACGTAGGACAAGAACAGGCCGATCCGGCAACCGATTCCCGCGCTGTCCCGATTTATCAGACAACTTCCTATGT
>JAFOIR010000382.1 GCA_017420625.1 Bacillota bacterium | reverse complement strand
CGATATCGTGTCGCTCACCAGCCGCAATATCGTGGACCGGGAGAAGGTAGCTTACGCACGAAAGCTCAGCTGGACGCTGATCTCCGGTACGCTCATCGGAATGGTGATCAACAGTGTCCTGCTGCCGTATGTCATCCAGCCGGACCAGACTCTCAATTCCTTCTGGTATCTGATCTGCGGCATGACGGTGCTGGCGATCCCGCTGCTGATGGTGGAATACTACTATACCCGTGAGCGGGTCATGGAAGACGTTCAGGAGATGTCGGACAATGCCAACGACATCCCCGTGAAAGAACAGTTCAAGGCGCTCCTGCACGACAAGTGCTATGTGCTGGTGCTCATCGCGACGACCATCACCGCTCTGGCGGACAACTTCCGCGGTACGAATGTCCAGTACTACTTCGTTTCCTACGTACTGGACGGGATCCACGATCCGTCCCTCTTCATGATTTATACGATCCTGACCGGTGTTCCGCTGGGCGTGGGTGCGATCGTGGCCTATCCGCTGACCCGCAAATACGGGATCCGCAATACCGCCTTCGTGGGCTACTGCCTGATCTTTGTCTCCAGCCTGATCGGCATCCTCTTCCCCACCAGCGTGCCTGTGGCCTATGCTGCCGGGTTCCTCAAACAGGTGGGCTATATTCCCATCGCATACATGCTGGGTGCGCTGACCGCTTCCTGCTTTGACAGTGTGGAGCATTCTTCCGGCTACCGTCTGGAAGGTCTGCTGGCGGTGGGCATCATCGGGACGCTGAGAAACGTTCTCTACGCGCCCATGGCCGGTCTTTACGAGAAGATCCTGACCGTGGTAGGCTTCGATGCCAACAGTACCGGATTCCAGCCGGCCATTGCTCTCACCGTACTGGGGATCGCTTTCTACGGCGTAGAGATGCTGGGCGCGGCTGCGAACATCATCATCCTTCCCTTTGTGGATATCGAAAAGCGGCTGCCAAAGATCAATGCCGACCTGAAGGAACGCAAGAAACAGGCTATCCTGGCCAAAGGCGGCGAGTGGGTCGATCCGGATGAGGTGGAGAAGCAGGAAATGGAAAAAGCCCGGATCGAGGCAGAGAACAACCGGATCCGGGATCTGAAGGAACGCTGTGAGAAAAAAGGTCTTGATTTCGAGACCGAAAATGCGAAATATCTGGCAAAGGCCGAAGCCAGGAGGCTGAAAGCAGAAGCCAAAGCGCAGAAAAAGAAAACAAAATAAAGCTAGCTCTGGCGCCGGTGCAGTTTCCGATACTGCATCGGCGTCATTTGATATTCTTTTTTGAATACGTTCTGGAAGTAGGACTGGCTGGAATAACCAAGATAGGCGCTGATCTCGGCGAGGCTCCGGTCATCATAGGTCAAAAGATCGCAGGCCTCTTCCAGCTTCGTCCGGGTGATATAGCTGCCGACGCTCATCCCGGTCTCTTCCCGGAAGCGGCGCATCAGGTAGGAGCTGCTGCGGTGGATGAAGGCGGCGACCTCCTCCACGCTGATCGGGGCGTTGGTATGATTCCGGATATAGCGGATGCTTTGAAAGATCTCCGAGGAGATGCCTTCCGGGAGTCTTGCTTTGTCCACCCGTTCGCAGAAATCCATGAGCATCAGGTACTCAAGCCGCTTGATTTCTTCAATGGTATACATCTGTTCGCACTCTGCCATATACAGGTCGGAAAGACGGTAGACCTGATCCGGGTCCATGCCGCCGGGGATGGCTGCCATAACGCCTACTCTCGCGGCCAGGCTGATCAGGGTATTCTTGGCATGGCGCAGGGGGCTGCTGGCGGTCTTTCCTTCGGAAGGAAGGTTCACCGTCTTTTCCAGATAAGCTTTCAGTTTGTTCTTATCTCCCTGGCGGATCAGACGGTAAAGCTCGGTTTCAAAAGTATAGGCGCTTCGGGTCTTTTCGTTTTCCTTCTCTTCGATGTCCGCCGTGAGGGCTTTGGCGGAACGGGAAGCTGTCTCGTGTTCGGCTTCCTGATAGAAGGTGTCTTCATCCATGACCTGATGGTTGAGACAAAGATGCAGGAAGAGAAGATACCGGACCAGCTGGCTGTGGCTGCGGATGGGCACCCGATAGAGCTGCTCCGCCATCGCTTCCCGCTGCTCGAGGGGCGTTTTCGAATCGACAAAGTAGTCATGCATCAGCTGCTCTGAAAGCGGCACGGTAAAGACCGGTCCCAGGAAGATATCATAGGGCGTGTTTTCCACCTTGATGTGTCCGTATTCGATATTCGGATCGATGGCGGTAAATTCCGGATTCTTATCCTGGGGATAGATGGTCCACTCATCCTTTGGACTGATCCCCAGAAGATCCGCTAAGGATGAATACGCCACATGACCGCTGTCATAGAGGATGACGGGGATCCCGGTGGCGGCAAACAGTTTTTTGCAAAAGCTCAGATAATTGTCCATGACAAACCCTCCTGCTCCTACTATAGAACGGCCGGAGGGAAAGGGCAAGCAGAAATTTACAATATGATGTCAGATATTGCAATCTTTATCCCCGGGTCTTTGGTATAGTCAGGATAGTTCTTTTTGCAGGAGGTACCTTTATGAAACATCCGATCCGCATCAGTCCGGTCAAGCCTTCAATCGGTGCACTGGACTTTTCTCATCTGCTGGATGCGCCCGCAGGCTGCCACGGCTTTGTGACAGCGAGAGACGGTCATTTTTACTTTGAAGACGGGAAACGTGCCCGGTTCCTGGGCTTTAATATAGCGACCCGCTCCAACACCCCCTCCCATGAGGATGCGAAAAAGCTCGCTGCACGCTTTGCCAGCATGGGTGTGAACGTGATCCGCCTGCATGCGGCCGATGCGCCTTTGGGAGACGGCGCCGGCAGCTGGTCAAGCAGCCGAAAGACTCCGCTGCTTGATTACGACAAGAGTACGACCCGCCTCTTCCATCCGGAAGGACTGGACCGGTTCGACTATCTGTGTG
>JAFOIR010000381.1 GCA_017420625.1 Bacillota bacterium | reverse complement strand
TGCTGCAACTTCTGAAGAGTCCGCTCTGTACAACAGTGTATACTCCGACCTGTCCACACAGTCTCAGGAGTTCATCTCTGCTCTGGCACTGAGCCAGTCCAGCGTAGACGAGATCCCGACCATGGTCGAGACTCTTGATGGCCTTGGACTGAGCCAGATCATTGATCAGTATCAGGCTCGCCATGACAGATTCATCGGCAAATAATTCGTAAACCAATACGAACATAAAAAATCCCGGGGATGACCCCGGGATTTTTTATAACCTTCAGCGGATACACATCGCTGTATGTGTCTATCTGCAGATGGGTTGACACAGCGGAAATATGGTCCTATAATATATAAGATTTTAACGTTCTTTTAAAAAGGAAGATTCATCATGGCAATTCATTTTCTTTCCCGCAAATCCAGGCGGGAAACCAATATGACGGAGGGAAATATCAGCAGGCATCTGATTCAGTTTGCGCTTCCGCTTCTGATCGGAAATATTTTCCAGCAGCTCTATAATACAGTGGATACATGGGTGGTGGGCAACTATGTCAGTTCTGAAGCCTTTGCTGCCGTAGGAACCGTTGGCCCGATCATCAATATGCTGATCGGTATCTTTATGGGTCTGGCATCAGGCGCTGGTGTCGTTATTTCGCAGTATTATGGTGCCCGCCGTGATCAGGAAGTGTCGGATACCGTTCATACTTCCATGATGATGACCTTTATTCTTGCTGTGATCTTTACCGTTCTTGGCATTGTGATCGCGCCAGCGATGCTCCATATGATGAAGACACCGGAAAATGTTTTCCCGGAGTCTCTCATGTATCTGAGAATCTATTTCGGCGGTATTGTCGGGCTGATGGTTTATAATATGGGTGCCGGCATTCTGAGGGCAGTCGGTGATTCGCAAAGACCATTCTACTTTCTGATCGTTTCAGCAGTGATCAATACGGTGCTGGACCTGGTATTTGTTCTTGGATTCCATATGGGCGTGGAAGGCGTTGCACTGGCAACAGTCATTGCTCAGCTCCTATCCGCACTGCTAACTCTGTATGTGCTGATGAGGGCCCATTCATCCATTCGGGTGATGTTCTCTCAGCTGAAGATCCATATGGATGAGATGAAGAAGATCATTCGTGTAGGTATTCCTGCCGCCATTCAGATGGCGATTACTTCGTTCTCCAATATCTTTGTTCAGTCCTATATCAACTTCTTTGGTGCAGACTGCATGTCCGGATGGACAGCCTATGCGAAGATCGACCAGCTGATTTTGCTGCCGATGCAGTCACTGGCACTTTCATCCACCACGTTTGTGGGACAGAATCTTGGCGCCAATCTGCCGGATCGCGCAAAGAAGGGTATCCGCATCAGTCTTTTGCTTTCGTGTGTCGCAACAGTGATCCTCATGGTTCCGGTGCTGATTTTTGCAAGACCTCTTGTCGCATTTTTCAATGCGAAACCGGAAGTCGTCGAATATGGTGCGAAACTGCTTATCTGGATGAGTCCGTTCTATGTACTTTGCTGCGTGAATCAGATCTATGCCGGTGCACTCAGAGGTGCCGGCAACTCAAAAGCGCCCATGATCATCATGCTGGGCAGTTTTGTCGTTTTCCGCCAGGCCTATCTCTTTATCATGGCAAACTACATTTCCAATGAAATCATTCCCATTGCGATGGGATATCCGGCCGGTTGGCTGGTCTGTTCCCTGCTGACACTGATCTATTATCGAAGAACCTCCTTAACGGCTACCCGACTCGTTGAGTAGCATATCCTGCTGATACTGGGCAGGAGAAAGTCCGTATTCTTTCTTGAATGCCCGGTAAAAACTGGAATAATCTCCAAAACCACAACGGCTGTAAGCTTCTGTCACACTGGCACCATCCCGGATGGTTCCCAGATAGAGCTGCAGCCGTTTTTTCGTGATGTACTGATGAATGGACAGCCCGGTCGTTTCCTGGAAAAGATGAGCAATATAATACTTGGAAAGATAGAATTCACTTGCCAGACGATCAAGAGACAGGTTTTCTTCCAGGTGAGTATCGATAAACCGAACGATCGACTCGTACATGCTGGGTGATTCATTCCGTGAAAGAGGAGCCTGCTTTTCATAGATGCATCGATTGATTTGGATCAGCAGGTCGCTGATGAGAAGTCCGATGCGGACTGAACGCCCGAAACGATCCTGATGGATCTCATCCAGCAAAGAGAAAAGCCGGATGCGCATCTCATTAAATTCGATCAGATCGAAATGATAGACATATTCGTGAGAAGTAACAGCGCGCTGCAGCAGATACATATAGTCCGGCGATTCAGACATCAGTTCTGCAGCAAAAGATGCGCTGATCCACAGGACAACACGGCGATAGGGTCTGGAAGGATCGATGACATTCGCCCGATGACGGACACCGGGAGGGACAACGGCCAGATCACCCTGCTTCAGCGGGAATCTGCGTCCGTCGATTTCCATCTTTACTTCACCTTCCAGAAAAAAATAGAATTCGTAGTATGTATGAGTATGGACACCGACGCTCTGAAAGAGAGTGTCTGAGTAGTAAAAAACCTCGAAATCCTTGGACAGCATGTGCTGCCGGGAGTTGAAAGCGGAACGAAGATTGTGTTTCATCAAACGTGTCCTTTCCGATCGTTTTGCCGATAGTTTATCACGAAACCGCAACATTTGCAATATACGAACCAAAAGGCACAATGGCAAATATACGACAGTCTGGTAAAATAGAACTATCATAAAAACAACACGGAGGGCTTACCCCATGGAAATGACATTACGTTGGTACGGCACTGGTTTTGACACTGTGACCCTGCAGCAGATCCGCCAGATTCCCGGTGTAACCGGTGTTATTACGACACTGTATGACACACAGCCTGGTGAAGTCTGGAGCCAGGAGAGAATCCATGCGCTGAAGGCAGAAGTGGAAGCAGCAGGACTTAACCTGTCAGGTATCGAGAGTGTGAATGTTCACGATGCGATCAAGACAGGCGCACCGGAGCGGGATCAGTATATCGCGAACTATATTGAAACGCTTGAGAACCTGGGCAAAGAAGATATCCACCTGGTATGCTACAATTTCATGCCGGTCTTTGACTGGACCAGAACAGAGCTTGCCCGAAAACGGCCGGATGGATCTACAGTCCTCGCGTATACGCAGGCCGCAGTCGATGCCCTGGACCCTGAAAAGATGTTTGATTCCATCGCAGGGGATATGAACGGAACGATCATGCCCGGCTGGGAACCGGAGCGCATGGCCAGAGTCAAAGAGCTCTTCGCGCTCTATAAAGATATCGATGACGAGAAACTCTTCGCAAATCTGGTATATTTCCTGGAAAAGATCATGCCTGTCTGCAACAAATATGACATCAAAATGGCGATTCATCCGGATGATCCTGCATGGAGCGTCTTCGGACTGCCTCGCATCATTATCAACAAAACGAACATCCTTCGTCTGATGAAGGCAGTGGACGATGTCCATAACGGCGTGACATTCTGCTCCGGCAGCTACGGAACCTCGCTGGCAAACGATCTTCCGGACATGATCCGCTCTCTGAAAGGCAGAATCCACTTTGCACATGTACGGAATCTGAAATTCAACGCACCGGACGATTTCGAAGAAGCTGCACATCTGTCCAGCGACGGCACCTTCGATATGTATGAGATCATGCGTGCCCTTTATGAGATCGGATTTGACGGTCCGATCCGTCCTGATCACGGCCGGATGATCTGGGGTGAAGTAGCTATGCCGGGCTATGGCCTTTATGACCGGGCACTGGGTGCAACTTATCTGAACGGTCTGTGGGAAGCGATTGACAAAAGCCATAAAAGACCCCTGTAATCGGGAAACGAAAGGAGAAACCTCATGCAAAAGAATGTTCTGAATACGGATCTCAGCGGAAAAGTAGCAGTTGTTACCGGTGCAGGCGGCGTGCTTTGCTCTTACTTTGCCAAAGTACTGGCAAGAGCTGGCGCGAAGGTTGCTCTGCTGGACCTGAATCATGAAGCAGCTGCAAAATTTGCGCAGGAAATCACGGAAGAAGGCGGCATTGCCAAAGCTTATGCCTGCAACGTACTGGACAAGGAAGTCTGTATGAAAGTAGCTGAAGAAGTGAAGAAAGATCTCGGTCCCTGTGATATTCTGCTGAATGGTGCCGGCGGAAACAATCCTCGTGCTACCACAGACAAGGAATACTTCGAAGTGGGCGATATCGAAGGCGATACCAAGAGCTTCTTCGATCTGGACAAATCCGGTGTGGAGTTTGTTTTCAACCTGAACTTTATCGGTACTCTGATTCCCACCCAGGCATTTGCTTCCCAGATGGTAGGCAGAGAGGGCTGCAATATCCTGAATATCAGCTCCATGAACGCCTATACACCTCTGACCAAGATCCCGGCCTACTCAGGAGCCAAGGCGGCGATCACGAACTTTACGCAGTGGCTGGCTGTTCACTTCTCGAAAGTCGGAATCCGTGTCAATGCGATCGCACCTGGATTCTTCTCCACCAAACAGAATGCTGCGCTTCTCTTTAATCCGGATGGAACGCCAACCGCCCGTACCGGGAAGATCCTGGCGGCTACTCCCATGGGACGCTTCGGCGACAGTGAAACGGAACTTTCCGGTGCTGTCCTGTTCCTGCTCAACAATGCCGCAGCCAGCTTCATTACCGGCGTAACCATTCCGATCGACGGCGGCTTCTCTGCCTACAGTGGAGTATAAGTCATCATGACGGAATTAGTGAAAAGAGGAACGAAGATGATCCTCACGGTAGGCGGCGAGCCATATGTCGCCCTGGCTGGTGAGGTTCACAACAGCGACTCTTCTTCCCCGGAATACATGGAAAAAATCTGGAAGATTGCTGATGATCTGGGGATGAATACACTGATTCTTCCGGTGACCTGGGAGATGGTAGAGCCGGAAGAGGGAACATTCGATTTTTCTGTTCCGAAAGCTCTGATCGAACAGGCCAGAGCATGGAACAAAAAGGTCATCTTTTTGTGGTTCGGAAGCTGGAAAAATGCAGAGATGATGTATACACCTGCATGGGTCAAGACTGACCTGGAGCGCTTTTCGCGTGCACAGATCGTCAAAGGCATGAATAAGGCAGGCCGTACGATCTCACCTTCAATTCCGTATAAAATGCCTTATACCACGATCTCTTATCTTTGTGCCGAAGCTATGCGCGCCGATGCGAAAGCGTTTGCCCGGCTGATGGAGTTTATTAAAGAGATCGATGAAAAAGAAAATACAGTGATCGCTGTTCAGGTCGAGAACGAAACAGGTCTTCTGGGGGCTGCAAGAGAACAGTCGGATCTGGCGGATGAGTTATTTGCATCGGATGTACCGGAAGAATTCGTTTCGTATATGAAAGCACACACTGAAACGATGGTACCGGATGTAAAGAAAGCTGTCGAAGAAGGCGCTGCTGCTGGAAATTGGAATGCCGTTTTCGGATCCTGTGCGGAGGAGATCTTCAGTGCCTATCATATTTCACGGTTTGTGGAATTCGTGGCATCTTCAGGCAAAGCGGTTTATCCGCTGCCGATGCTGGTGAACTGCTGGCTGGACAAAGGCGGTGAGCCCGGCAGTTATCCTTCCGGAGGTCCGGTTTCCCGGATGCACGAAGTCTGGAGTTATGGTGCACCTTCGATTGATGTTTTCTGCCCGGATATCTATATTCCGCAGTTTCTGGATGTGTGCAATGAGTTTGTTCGCCGCGGTATGCCGCTGGTAATTCCGGAGGCGGCCACCCACGCTTATGCAGCGCCGCGTATGGTCTATACAGTGGGTCATCATCATGCGGTTTGTTACTCTCCTTTCGGCTTTGACGATATAGGCAAACCATTCTCTGCTGTTCAGGGATTTCTGTTCGGTATGGATGTTTCAGATCCTGCGCTTAAAACACCGCAGAATTATGAAGAATACGGAAAGACCGGCCACTATCTGCAGCAGCTGATGCCGCTGATCAAACCGGCTCTTGGAACGAACAGACTCGATGCTGCGGTTGGAGAAGAAGGACAGATGAAAGTCATGATGATGGATCATCTGATCGTGGCCGCCACCTTCAAGACCCCCATGCAGCCTAGAACGGACGGATATCTTCTGTGTGTTCAGGCGGGAGAAAATGAATGTTATATTCTCGGAAACGCTTCCGGATTTTCGCTTCAGTCCATGGATCCGACCAAACCGAACCTGGATTTTCTGCTGGTGGAAGAGGGCGAGTTCGATGAGAATGGAGTATGGAAAAAAGGACGCAGATTGAATGGGGATGAGACAGCATCTCCGTCGTTCGATCAGCCGGGAATCCGTCGTGTCAAGTATTTCTGCTATTCATAAAAAACAGGCAGAATAATGGATTGCACTTCCTTTCTGAATATGATATGGTTAGAAAAATGATCATAACAGAAAGGGAGTGCATTTTTTATGAAATATATCGAATTCGGTCCCGAGAAAGATCAGGTATCAGTGATCGGTGTCGGCTGTATGCGGATCAGTCAGATGAATGAAGCAGAAGCGGAAGCCTTTGTGGAGACTTCCCTGGATGCCGGCATCAATTTCTTTGATCATGCGGACATCTATGGCCGAGGTGCAAGTGAGCGCGTTTTCGGAAGACTGTTTGCTGCAAAGCCGTCTCTTCGGGATAAGATGTTCCTGCAGAGCAAATGTGCGATCCATGACGGCATGTATGATTTTTCCAAAGACTATATCCTGAATTCGGTCGATGGAATTCTTGAGCGGCTCAATACCGATCATATCGATTCTCTGCTGCTTCACCGTCCGGATGCGCTGATGGAACCGGAAGAGGTAGGAGAAGCTTTTGATGAACTGAAGAAAGCTGGCAAGGTCCGGTCCTTTGGCGTATCCAATGAAAACCGGTTCCAGATGGAACTGTTAAGAAGCGGCCTTTCGGAGGATCTTGCAGCGAACCAGATCCAGATGAGTATCGTTCACTGTCCGACGATCGATGCCGGGATCAACGTCAATATGATGAACGATCCGGGTGTGATGAGAGACGGCGGAACGATCGAGTACTGCCGGATGAAGAAAATGGCTGTTCAGTGCTGGTCCCCGCTTCAGAAAGGTTTCTTTGGGGGCGTTTTCCTGGGAAGCGAAGAATATCCGAAGCTGAATGAGCTGCTGCAGGCCATTGCGGAAGAGAAAAAGACTTCTGTCGATGCTGTTGCCTATGCGTGGCTGCTTCGGATTCCGGCCAAAATGCAGGTCATCACCGGCACCACCAAACCTTCCAGAATCCTGGAAGCAGCGAAGGCGACCGAAATCACACTGACAAAGAAAGAATGGTATGATCTTTATAAAGCAGCAGGAAAACAGCTGCCGTAAAACGAAAGAAAACCTCCCGCCGGGAGGTTTTTTTCATGAAGTCTTATGAATGCGTTTATGCGCTTCCAGTGCGATCTCGGGAAGCAGATTATAGAGAATCATGAGATCGCCGTTTTTCCTGGCGAGCGTTTCTTCCGTGATCGGAATATAAGTCAGATCAATATCAGAATGTTCCACCATGCGCTTCTTAAGACGAGTATCCTGCCTGGAAGATGAATTTTGCTCTTTTTTAGGCAGCCGGGCGAGTGCCAGATTCCAGGCTGCTTTTTCAAGTGCCTTATCTTCCGGGAGAGAGGAGAGTTCTTTCTGGCGCTCGCGGGCAAGTTTTACATTTTCATATATCGCGAGAACCCCGCAGATAACAGCAGCGATTCCTAGCGCGGTATAGATCCATCCGCCTTTCAGGAAAAGTAGGTTGCCGATGATCAAGAGCACTCCGAGAAGCAGAACGACGCCAAAACGAAGATTGGACTTTCCTGAAGCTTTCAGAGGAGCCAGTTCCAGTTCCAGCTCCTTCTTAGCGCAGGAGCGGCAGATCGCAACATCGACAAAATCTCCCAGAGCCTGTACTCTTTTTTCACCGGATAGATCCCGCACAGGAAGCGTTCTGACTTCAAGAGCCCGGAAACGAATGTCTCCGGGCTCCTGGCATATAAGGCAGCGGTCTGACATAGGCTACAGCAGACCGCCCAGAGTGGACAACAGAAGGGAACCCAAGAGCAGGATGATGGCACCGCCGAGACGAGACGAAATCTGTGCGAAAGGCATGAGCTCCATTCGGTCAGCAGCAGAGAGAACTGCGACATCACCGGTACCGCCCATGTTCGACATACACAGACCAGCAGTGATGCCGGATTCAACCGGATAGAAGCCCACGAGCTTTCCTATGATTGCCGCACCGAAGAAAGCACCGATAACCGTCACACCGCACAGCAAGAGATAGGTGAGAGAGAAGCTATCTACGACCTGACCGATATCCAGATAGCAAAGACCGATACCTACCAGAAGGACGTTGGTGAGGTTCTTCATAATGAACTGGAACCACTGATAACAAGCGATCTCGATCCATTCAGGCATCCAGCCGCCGATCTTGAAGATCGCTACGGTGATGATCATAAATGCATAAGCATGGATCGTTACACTGGGCACCAGTTTAGCCCAAAGGTTGGAAAGAATGAAGCCCCAGGCGAAGAAAGCACCGGAAACCAACAGACCGATTCCCAGATTCTTCAGGGAGATGTCATTTCGTTTTTTCTGCATCTCCGGACTGATCTCCATCTCCTTGGGATCGATCGTAGATGCAGTCATCAGCTGCCCCTGTCCGTTCCATTTCTTTCCTTTGATCAGCTTGACGAGCAGACCGGCGATAACGATCGAGATGGCATTGCCGATCGCAACGGCAGGTGTCATGACGGAAAGTGCTTCTGCGGCCGTCATGGTTCCGGAAGCATCAAAGATCTTGGACAGAGGAGATGCGCCGGCACCCATGCCGCCGCCCATGATGGGCAGTGCAATCAGAAGAAGTGCCTTGATGGGACCGTAACCGGTGAGCGCAGCGGTCAGCATGCAAAGACCAAAGGAAAGGATCAGGCCGCCGAAGATAGCCGGGAAATAACGGGCAGATGCTTTCATCAGAAGCTTACGGTTCATTCCCAGAATGGAACCGGTGATCAATGCAGCGATATACCAGTCAAGGAAAGCACCGTTGGGTTTGAAGAAGGTATTGATACTGCCGACCAGATCAAAGTCTTTCCAAAGCTGGGCATATTTGATGCTTTCTTCGCCGACTTTGACCGTTTCAGGCAGCAGATGGAAATAGTGGAGCAGTGCGGTACCGAATAGAACAACGATAGCACCGCCGCCGAAATAACTGTTGATGATGGGAGTTTTTTCGCCGATCAGATCCAGGAATGTTCCGAGTACAATCATGAAGATGAAACAACCGGTCATACCTACCGGAAGAACACCGATATAAGTCGCGATCAGAACAATGGCAGTGATGATAAGAAAGATCGGCAATGGCAGATTAAAAAGCGTAAACGGCTTTTTTTGTGACATGATAGATCCCCTTTCATGATTTTGTTTTGTTCAGAGTCGGGCGTGATCAAATTGGACTGGATTGGAACAGTAAGTTTTACAGACGGGCTACACCGCTGTCTCTGGCAGCCTGGGCAACAGCTGCCGCAACGGTCGGACCAACGCGTTTGTCAAAAGCATACGGCAGAATATAGTCTTTGTTCAGTTCTTCTTCTGAAACAAGACCTGCCAGTGCGTGGGAAGCGGCAACTTTCATAGGTTCGTTGATGTCCTTCGCACGGACATCCAATGCACCTCTGAAAAGACCGGGGAAGACCAGCACATTGTTGATCTGGTTCGGATGATCGGATCTTCCGGTTCCAACGACCGCGGCACCTGCCTCTTTGGCTTCATCCGGCTCGATTTCCGGCACGGGATTGGCCATCGGGAATACAATGGCACCTTCTGCCATAGACTGAATCATTTCCTTTGAAACGATATGCGGTGCGCTGACGCCGACAAAAGCATCCGCGCCTTTGAGTGCATCCGCCAGCTTGCCGCTGAACTTTTCAGGGTTCGTAATGGCAGCCATTTCAGCCTGGGCGGGATTCATCTCGACACCTTCGCAAAGAATACCGTAACGGTCGACCATCTTCAGGTGTTTGACACCAAGGTTCAGAAGATGTTTGCCGATCGCGATGCCGGCAGAACCGGAACCGTTGATGACGACTTTGACATCTTCGATCTTCTTGCCGACAACTCTGAGAGCATTGAGCATGGCTGCACCGACGACAACGGCTGTACCGTGCTGGTCATCGTGGAATACAGGAATATCACAGATTTCCTTGAGCTTACGCTCGATCTCAAAACAGCGCGGCGCTGCAATATCTTCGAGATTGATACCGCCGAAGCTGCCGGAGATCAGATAGATGGTGCGTACGATCTCGTCGACATCCTTGCTGCGAATACAGATCGGGAATGCGTCGACATCGCCAAAGGCTTTAAACAGGGCACATTTTCCTTCCATAACCGGCATACCGGCTTCCGGTCCGATGTCACCTAAACCGAGAACGGCGGTTCCATCCGTGATGACAGCAACCAGATGGTGACGGCGTGTCAGATCAAAAGAACGGTCATAATCCTTCTGGATCTCCAGACAGGGTTGAGCTACACCCGGAGTGTAAGCCAAAGACAGGTCATCCTTGTTCTTGACAGGAACGCGGGAAATGACTTCAATCTTTCCCTGCCACTCTCCGTGAAGACGGAGCGACTCTTCCTGGTAATTCAATTGGAGCACCTCCTAAAGTAATAGTAGTATCTTCATTGTAACTGATTTCAATCAATTAATCAATGTGAATAATTTTTTTCCCAAACGGTTCATTTCTTTGTCCGAAATGTGCGAAAGCGGTCAGTCTTCCTTTATTTGACACAGCTGGCGAAGTGAAATATAATGTCTTTGTTTGGAGGATGAACAGAATGAATGGTATCGATATCGGCGTTTCAGTCTCGGCGCTGACTGTTTTTATACAAGGACTGCTGAGCTTTTTTTCTCCGTGTGTACTTCCGCTGATCCCGCTTTATATGGGATATCTGGCAGGCGGAACGATTCAGGTGGCTTCGGACGGAGAGAGAAAATACTCCCAGAAAAAGGTCGCACTGAATACCCTGTTTTTTGTACTCGGAATCAGTATGGCTTTTTTTGTGCTGGGATTCGGCTTTTCTGCTCTGGGGCTTTTTCTTCGCTCTCACCAGCTGCTGATTGCCAGAATCGGCGGTGTGATCGTAATTCTTTTTGGACTATATCAGCTGGGAGTCTTTGGTCAGATAGGCTTTCTTTCTTCTGAAAAAAGAATATCTCTGACCGCATCAAAGATCACAGGTTCGCCGCTTTCGGCTTTGCTGATGGGATTTGTTTTCAGTTTTTCCTGGACCCCCTGTGTGGGGCCGGTGCTATCCGGCGTCCTGCTGATGGCAACGGCAGCCAGCAGCAGTTCAGAGGCAAGCCATGCTGTCGGCTTTTTGCTGATCGGTGTCTATACCCTGGGATTTGTGATTCCTTTTATGGCCACCGGTCTTTTTACCGGTGCGATTCTCGGCTTTTTCAAAAAACACCGGAATATAGTGAAATATACGACCCGGATCGGCGGCATCCTGCTGATCCTGATGGGAATTCTGATGCTGAGCGGAAACATGAATTCTTTGAGCAGCTATCTTTCCTCAATCTCAACACCGGCTCAGAGTGAAGAGTCAAAGGCGCCGACGGAAGAGGAGAAATTTGCTGAACAATCGGCGGACTTATCAAACGCGGAAGACTCGGATGAGGCAGAACAATCTGTGTCTGCTCAGGAGTCGCGGCAGCCGGATTCGTCCGCACCTGTTCAGGAATCTGTTCCGGCAGAAGCTGCTGAATCTTCAGAGGAATCTTCTTCCGCAGAAGAAAAGGTCTTTCCTGCACCGGACTTTACACTGACCGACCAATATGGTACCACCCATCACCTGGCAGACTACAGGGGCAAAGTAGTTTTCCTGAATTTCTGGGCGACGTGGTGTCCTCCCTGCCGATCAGAAATGCCGGATATACAGAAACTGTATGAAGAGTTCATGGAAGAAAAAAGAGAGGATGTCGTATTCCTGAGTGTTGCGTTTCCGGGCATGAGCGGAGAACAGGATATCGAAGGGATCAAGCTGTTTCTCGAAGAAAACGGCTATACCTACCCTACTCTGATGGATGAAGAAGCCGAAACGGCCTATGCTTATTATATATCAGCTTTTCCGACGACCTTTATGATCGATGCGGAAGGAAACATCTTCGGTTATGTAACGGGGGCGATCAGTGAAGACTTCATGCGGCAGATCATCGATCAGACTCTTTCGAAAGAGGCGCCGGAGCACGGAAGGTGAACTTGTCCGTCTCACTTGAACAAAACGGCAATTCGCAGTATAATAAGGGTTGCCTATTTTATGACCATGAAGGAGAACTCCATGCTGGAACTGAAAAATGTATCATACGGAGTTGCGGAAGAAGGGCAGAATATTGAAATCATCCGTGACCTGTCACTTGTTATCGATGATAAAAAGTTTGTCGTCATCACTGGCCCAAACGGCGGAGGCAAGTCCACCCTGGCCAGACTGATCGCCGGTGTCATTCGGCCGACATCGGGACAGATCCTGCTCGATGGGGAAGATATAACGAATAAAAGCATTACCGAACGTGCGAAGATGGGCATTGGATTTGCATTCCAACAGCCGGTCAAATTCAAAGGAATCCGTGTTATCGACCTTCTTCGGATCGCAGCAGGCAAACAGATCTCCGTATCCCAGGCCTGCAACTATCTGAGTGAAGTCGGACTCTGTGCCCGTGATTATATCGAAAGAGAAGTCAACAATTCTCTTTCCGGCGGCGAACTCAAACGGATCGAGATCGCGACGGTAATGGCACGTAAGACCAAGCTTACGGTCTTCGATGAACCGGAAGCGGGAATCGATCTTTGGAGTTTCCAGAATCTGATCCGCATCTTTGAGAAAATGCGCGAAGAGCATAAAGACAGTTCGATCGTCATTATTTCTCATCAGGAACGAATCCTGAATATTGCCGATGAGATCGTAGTCATTGCAGACGGGAAGATCTCCCGGACTGGTACGGTAAAGGAAGTGCTGCCGGCTCTTCTGGGAACGGATGCGGCAGTGGACGCCTGTGCCAGACTGACAATGGAATAAGAGCGGGGGAGACAAAAATGCCTAAAGTACAATTAGATGAGATTCAGCGCCGCCTGATCCGTGAGATCGCAGATCTGCACGATATTCCTGTCGGTGCCTATAATTTCCGTGCCAACTCCAAGCTGGCAGGCCGAAATACGACTGCCAATATCGATATCACTTCGAAGGAAGACAAAAGCGGAATCGATATCCGCGTGAAACCGGGAACAAAGAATGAATCCGTTCATATTCCTGTCGTCATCAGCGATACAGGCATCAATGAGACAGTTTACAATGATTTCTATATCGGCGAAGATGCCGATGTGCTGATCGTTGCAGGCTGCGGTATCGATAACTGTGGTTCACAGAACTCCGAGCATGACGGCGTGCATCGTTTCTTTCTTGAAAAAGGTGCGCATGTACGTTATGTGGAGAAGCATTACGGTTCCGGTGACGGCACCGGTCAGCGGATCCTGAATCCGGTTACCGAAGCATACCTGGAAGAAGGCGCTTCCATGGAAATGGAAATGGAACAGATCAAAGGCGTTGATTCCACTGTTCGTTCAACGATCGCCAAGTTGAAAAAAGATGCAAAGCTTGTCGTGAAGGAACGGTTGATGACTCATGGCAATCAGACAGCGATCTCTACCTATCAGATCGATCTGGATGAGGAAGGTGCAAACGGCGATGTCGTATCCCGTTCTGTTGCAAGAGACAATTCCTATCAGAAATTCGATGCGAAGATCACAGGCAATGCGCCTTGTCACGGGCACACGGAATGCGATTCCATCATCATGGACAACGGACGCATCCTGGCGGTTCCCGGACTGGAAGCCAATGATATTGATGCCGAGCTTTTCCATGAGGCAGCGATCGGAAAGATCGCGGGAGACCAGCTGATCAAGCTGATGACTCTTGGTCTGACCGAAGCGGAAGCTGAGGAACAGATCATCAACGGATTCCTGAGATAGCAGAGAAAATAATAAGAGATCATCAATTCCATCAGAGGAAATGATGATCTCTTTTTTATGTCCGGATGAATGGTCGGGACTGAATCGTTTACAGATTGATCGTTTGTCCGTCATAGGCCGCATAGCCCTTGGAATCCGGTGTAATCTCAACAGGAGCGGAAAATGAATCGCGGTGGAAAGTCATGGAAAGTTCCATCCGCCCGGTATGAGAACCGGTCATGGTCAGGTCAGCCTGATAATGAATATCTTTGGCAGACGTAAGGCCGGGATTGTTGGCAGATTCATAGCCGCTAAGGAAGGTTTCGCCGTCGTCGGAGAAGTTCTCATAGGTCGTGGTGAAAACAGGCTCAGCCGTGCCATCTTTCATATGCATGGAGGTCACTGCACTCCCGCTGCTTAAACCGGCGATCCGGACGGGATAATGTTTCTCGGGTACAGTTTTCAGAATACCGTCCGTTGCGTAGGGGATTTTTTTCGGGACGGGAACGATTTCAGGCAGAGGTCCGGGCACATACTGTGCAAGATGAGCAATCATGATCCGGCGCTCAAAAGAGCCTCGCAGGATCTCATTCCACATGAGTGTCTTTCCGTTCGGGTGCCAACTGAGTGGTGAAGAGAAGACCCAGTGATCGTCCGGATCGGACAGATTGACGCCCAGGTAATTCAGATCCTTTTTTGCACGCTCTATACTGACGAGGGCGGGACCGATATTGCAGCCGGTCCGGAATGAACGGACATCGGCTACAGCATAAAGATAAGCGCTCATAGCCAGACAGGATTTGACT
>JAFOIR010000380.1 GCA_017420625.1 Bacillota bacterium | reverse complement strand
TGGCTGAAGAAAAAGGCCTTTTTGTTCTCGAAGCCATTACTGTGATGCACGGCGAGTATATCTATGAGATGCAAAAGAATCTGTCCAAACTTGGACCGATCCGGATGGTACTGGGAAACTATTCACAGTATTCCAGCCGCTACGATGCTTATCTGAAAGGTGAGATTCCTCACGCTTTCGATCCTTCTTTCTACGGTGGTGCGCTCTTTGATATCAACATCTACCCCATCTACTATTGCGTGGCTTTGTTCGGTTTACCTCTTTCTGTAAACTATTTCCCCAACTATGGTCCGAATCGCATCGATACTTCGGGTACGATCGTTTTATCCTACGACGGATTTACCGCATCCCTTACCGGCGCCAAAGACTCCGACAGCCCCTGCTTTGTAAGTGTTCAGGGCGAAAAAGGATGGATGCACCTGAATGGCAAACCCAATTCCGCCACTCTTCTGAAAACAGTCTATCAAAACGAAAATGCCGGAGAGCTTGTTCGAGATGCTTCCGGCGCCATGGTTCGTCCCATGATCACCGGAACCTTTGAAGAACCGCCAGTTTTCCACCGGATGACCCCGGAGTTTGAGCACTTTGCCCGGATCATCGATGAGAAAGATTTTGCTGAAGCCAGACGTCTTTCCAAAGTCTCCCTTGATGTCATGAAAGTACTGGAACAAGGCAGAACAATCGCCGCACTGTGGTAAGAAATCAGCACATGTCCTTTACAGTCAAAGAGAAGGCATTTTCAGCCTTCTCTTTTTGATTTCATTATTTTATTGAATAGTTTTCGCCAAGTTCTGTCTGGCAGAACTCACGTATTTCTTCTAATGTTTCATATCCGGTATAGTAGTAATACCCGGCACGCTTGTTATCTTCGGCAATATGTCTTTGCCAGAGTCCTGAGGCAGTCTCAAGATCTACTGAAACATTTCCTGCACTGTCTAGTGTCAGATCTGAATATCTGAAACAGTCATACCAGCTGAAATCACCGTTTGGATTCTTCGCTGTAAGCCGGTAAATCACATAGACGGCATTCTTTGGTTCATCTGTTCCATCATTACTGACAAGGAGCATTGATTCCATAAAGTAAACACTTTCCAGCGACTCACCCGCATCCATGTCGAATGCTTCGCGATCCCGGATCCGTTTGTCCGCATCGGCTTTCATCGTTTCGATCACTGTCTCAGTCAGTTCAGTAGCCACCTTCACATAGCCATCCAGAGGACTGGGTTCGGAGGATTCCTCTGGTACTTCTTCCGGTGCGGATTCTTCTGCAGCGGCTTCTTCCACTGCTGAACTTTCTTCAGGAGCTGATTCTGAACTGGCTTCTTCAACCGGAGTACTTTCCACAGCAGACTCTGCTGCTTCCTGAGCGGAAGACTCTTCCTGCGATGCAGCTGACTCTTCTGAGGATTCTTCTGCAGCTGACTCTACTTTTTCCTCAGAGGATGCTTCAGAGCTTTCTTCTTTCGCTTCTTCTATGGCACTTTCTTCTGCAGCAGAGGTTTCTTCTGCTTTTGTCTCTTCTACCGGTTCATCCAGACCTTTGACAGTAATCGTCACGCTTTTATCTGTCAGTTCCGCATTGATCTGCTCTTCGATATCCCGGTCGTATCTGACAGTCAGCTTTACTTTATCACCATTATACAGACCATCTTCCTGACTGATCCTGATCCTGAAATCTTCGATGTCTTCCTGATACTTCTCCGGAATTCTGGCATCTGAGATAAATGCTTCATAATTGAACTTCGCAGTGATCGTACCTTCTCCGTCAACACCTTCGACTTCATATTCGATGTAATCACTGAGACTGTATGTTTTCTTCTGGCATCCGACCAGCAAAGCTGCCGCCATCATGACAGTCAAAAGAAGTAGTAAGCTCTTTTTCATTTCTTCCTCCCCAAAGATCTGACAGATCTCTTTTTAGCCACAGAATATCATACACCTTCAGGGAGAAATAGTCCAGTTTTTATTTTTCCTTGTTAATCATCTTCCTGTCACTTTGTCCAGTCATCCCTTTCTTCCAGAAAATCATCTGAGAACAAAGAAAGGCTATCGATCAAAGTGTTCCACTTGAGATCCTTTGGGATCAACATAACTGCTTCGCCAACTCTGTTTACGTATACTTCATCTCCTACAAAATGACAGTTCTGAGGCAATTGTACAGCCTGACTGCCTTCATACTCGAAAAGTTTTGCAATTTCCAATTTCATTTACCTCCAAAAATAAAGAACTTTGTCGTAGGAAAGCTATCGGTTTTTGGCACTTGCAAGTGTCAAATCGGAAGATTGCTCTACGATAATGTTCTATTCTTCTTCATTGCTCTGTACGATATCACAAATGATGGATTGCCATTCTGTTTCATCGATATCGTGATATTCTCCCTGATCAAAGTATGTCCCATAGATTCCATCTTTCTTCGGTTTGACTCTGGAAAAATCTACTTTGTCTATCCCTATCAGAAAGTCGATCGCAAATGAATCATCCATCCGGGAAAAGTAGAAATAAAAGATTCCTTCTTCCTTTCTTTCCATCTTTTGCAGTTCGGAAAAGATATCATATACTCGTTTCAGATTGCAATTCTCCAGCTCCTCTACTGGTACAATGATCAATGAATAATCTGGAAATCGCTGACAGTTATAGATCCGAGTCCAGGTAAAGCCATATTCCCGAAGAAGATCTGTCGATTTGACGATCATTATGTTCTCGTCAGATGGTGCATAATCAGGCAGTTCATCAAGACGGACTATCTGCGTTTTTATATCATCGATTCGAATTAAAAGCCTTGCTTCTTCTGTCGATGTTCTTTGAGTAAGAGGTATCTCCAGATAAATCTGCCCATCCATTTCCCTTCCATAGATCCACGGCCCCTGTATTTGAAAAGTCTGACAGTCTTCCATAGCTTTATTGATGTCTATGGTCTTTTCGACCGAGCCCTCCATAGACGTTATTGACACTTTGCTCGGTTCCGACTTTCCCTCTTTCGTTTGAAAATCGGTAACCCGAAAAAGATATCGATCCGGAACAAAATCAAATATCTGATCTTTGTCATCCACATAGAGGCAGTAAGCCCCGAATTCATGATTCTGCAGGATGGTCACTTCAGAACTACTGTCACAGCCACTAAGTCCAGTCAGAAGCGCCAGTAAACTGATTGCCAGAAACAACTTTCTCATGCCCTCTCATCCTCATTGATAGTCACCTCGAAGAAGGCTGAACATATCCAGTTTCTCCATTGGTCCTACCTGTTCATTATAAACTTGTTCTATCATTGAAAATGCATTCCATACCTTGCTCCCATTGCTGGTTCGAAGCAGGATATCAATACGACCGTTAAGCAGCGCATTCCCGAAGTACTGGACATTCAGATCATCCGTTTCC
>JAFOIR010000379.1 GCA_017420625.1 Bacillota bacterium | reverse complement strand
TCATCGATATCTTTCTTGTTAATAGTGATCTTGCCAGTGCCGGGTCTCAGATAGACACGAGCTACGCTGGATTTTCTTCTGCCGGTTCCATAATACTGTGTAACAGCCATGCTAGTATCCTCCCTTTCCTTAACCCTTGATCTTCATTTCGATCGGCTGCTGAGCCTGATGTCCATGTTCAGGTCCGCGATAAACTTTCAGCTTCTTCAGCATGTCGCGTCCCAGAGTGTTCTTGGGAAGCATACCTTTGACTGCAGTCTTGATAACCAGTTCCGGTTTGGTCGCGATCATCTGTTTGAAAGGAGTCTCGCGAAGGCCGCCGGGCTGACCGGTGTGCGTGCTGTAGATCTTGTCCGTATACTTTTTACCGGTAACATGAATCTTCTCTGCATTAACAACAATAACATAATCTCCGAGGTCCATAAAGGGAGTAAACTCGGGTTTGTTCTTTCCACGAAGAACAGCTGCTACTTCACTGGCAAGACGTCCAAGAGTCTGGCCGGAAGCGTCAACAACATACCATTTTCTCTCGATATCTTTGCCGCTGGGCACATATGTTTTCATGAGGGTTAACTCCTTCTGTTATTGCCGCCGTTTTGAAATTTGGAATCCGGGGCTAGTGGATTAATTCCACGGAGGCAGGCAGACTTACGATCACTTTGACCGATTAGTCGCACTTTGATATTCTATCAAACGAAAACCTGCTTGTCAAGCATTATTTCAGGCTTTTTCTGAGTTTTTATTCTGCTCTTCTCTGTCATAAACAACCGAAGAAAGACAAAGGCCTTTAGCCGGAGCTGTCGGTCCAAGAAAGCTTCTTTTTCCACTCTCCAATGCTGCTGAAATATCTGTTATCGGTCTTTTTCCACTGCCGATCTCAATCAGCGTCCCGACCATGATCCGAACCATATTGTAGAGAAAACCATTTCCAGTGACATGAAAAACGATCTCACGGCACTGCTCTGCTCCCAGGTCATGATGTGTGATCTCGAAAAAGGCTTCGTCGATCCTTCTGATGGTCGATAGATTCACACCGCCGCTGGAGCGAAATGCTTTAAAGTCATGTTCTCCTATCAGAAGCCTGGCCGCCTCTTCCATTCTGGGAACATCCAGTGGATAATCGACCAGTGTTTCATAACGACGTTTTTCAGGGGGCATCACGCTTCCGTTCCAGATCCGGTAAAGGTATGTCTTCTGTTTAGCCTGAAATCGCGGATGAAAATCCGGATCAGCTTCAAATACCCTGAGAATGCGGATATCCTCCGGAAGGTTCGAATTGAGTGCCAGTTTAAGTTTATCTGCGGGGATCGGATGCATAAAGTCCATCGCCGCGACCTGTCCCTCAGCATGTACGCCGGCATCTGTCCGTCCGGAACCCATGAGATTGACTTTCTCATGAAACAGTCGTTCGATCGTATCTTCTATCTCCTGCTGGATCGATGGTCCATTCTCCTGTTTTTGCCATCCGGCATAGGAAGTTCCGTCATAAGCAATGATCATTCCGATTCGTCTCATGAGAAAATCCCCGTGATCATCTGCCAGGTTTGTGTCACAGAAGGAAGGAAGCGAGCCATATACAGCCCAACACAAGCTGCCACGACCACTACCTTCGCTACGTAGTCCTGCTTCTTATATCGCAGTTCCTTCATCCGTGTTCTTCCTTCATCACCACGGTAACATCTGGCTTCCATGGCGGTCGCCAGTTCATCCGCACGCCGGAAGGCAGAAATGACGAGCGGTACCAGAACAGGGATCAAGGCTTTTGCCTTTTGTACGAGTCCGCCGGAATCAAAATCGGCTCCTCTGGCAGACTGTGCTTTCATAATCTTATCCGTCTCTTCCATGAGGATCGGAATAAACCGCAGCGCAATGCTCATCATCATGGAAATATCATGCACCGGAACTTTAATCTTTTTCAGTGGTCTGAGCAGCCTCTCCAGGCCATCCGTTAACTGAAGCGGCGTTGTCGTCAAAGTCATCAGGGAGCATCCGATCACCAGAAGAATCAGACGTATCGCCATAAATACGGCTGTATAGATACCCTCTCTGGTGATTTTCAGAAACCAGACCTGAACCAAAACCTCCCCTTTGACCATCAGCATGTTCAAAACGACTGTAAACATCAACAGGAACATAATGGATTTCTGCCCTCTGACTATATAGGAGAGGGGAACTTTAGCGGCTTTGACCACCAACAGCAGGAGAAGACCTGCCAGCAGAAGTCCATAGATTCCTTTAATGACAAACAGGATAACAATAAAGAAAAATGTCCCGATGATTTTGGTTCTGGGATCCAGCCGATGGATCACAGAATCAACGCTGTAGTACTGGCCGATGGTTATATCTTTCAGCATGACAGTACCTCCAGCAGTTTTCGCTTCATCTCTTCCACCGTCAGAACTGTTTCACCAAAAGCCCATCCTGCTTCTGCAAGCTTTTTGCCAAGTTCTGTCATCTGTGGAACGTCCAGACCGATCTTACGCAGTTCTTCTGCATGGGAAAAGACTTCCCTGGGAGATGCATCATAGATGATCTTTCCGCTGTCGATCGCAATGATCCTCTCCGCATAGAGCGCAACATCTTCCATGCTATGAGAAACCAGAATGACAGAGATCCCTGTTTCTTCCTGAAGCTTTTTGATATTACCCAAGATGTCATCTCTGCCTTTGGGATCCAGACCGGCGGTCGGCTCATCCAATACCAGAAATGACGGTTTCATAGCCAGAACACCTGCAATCGCAACACGTCTTTTCTGGCCTCCCGAGAGCTCAAACGGAGATTTCTCTCTGAGGTCTTCGGACAGACCTACCATCTGCATTGCCTCTTGAACTCTCTGCTCTATTTCTTCGTCTGAAAGTCCCATGTTTTTAGGACCGAAAGCTATGTCTTTCGCAACGGTCATTTCAAAAAGCTGGTGTTCCGGGTATTGAAATACCAGTCCCACTGTTTGACGAACCTGTTTCATCCGTTGTGCAGTCAGGCGTTTCTTTTGCTTTTTTGAGGCCTTTTCGAGGATAGGATAATATGTTTCACCATTCAGCGTAATAGTTCCTTCTGTCGGTGCTAAAAGGCCGTTAAGCAACTGAATCAGCGTTGATTTGCCCGATCCGGTATGCCCGATGATCCCGACGAACTCGCCCTCATGAAAAGTCAGGTTAACGTCTTTTAATGCTTCCTTCGAGGTTGGAAGCCCGGGATCGTAAGTATAGCTTATATTCTTTAATTCGATCGGCATAAAGCCTCCACCATCTCTTCTACGCTCAGTACATCCTGCGGTACAGTAATCCCCTTCTTCTGCAGTATTTCAAGAATCTTCGGATCCTGCAGTTCATGGGCAAGTTCAGTTACCGGGGGAACATCTAATCCCAGAGAACGCATCCTATCAACCTGCGAAAAAACTTCCCGCGGTGTTCCTGCAAGGGCGATCTTTCCCTGATCAATGACATACAGCCAGTCGGCCATGACAGCTTCTTCCATATAGTGCGTAATATGAATGATCGTGATCTTCTCTTCCTGGTTCAGCCTCTTCAGGGTTCTCATTACCTCCCGACGGCCTCTGGGATCCAGCATGGCAGTGGGCTCATCCAGCACGATCAGTTCAGGCTTCATAGCCAGAATTCCCGCAATTGCGATACGCTGTTTCTGTCCGCCTGACATATGGGTAGGCGAGGACTGGGCATAGTCCTCCATTCCTACCGCCTGGAGCGATTCATCGACTCTTTTTCGGATATCAGCCGGATCTACACCCAGATTCTCCGGTCCAAATGCTACATCCTCTTCTACGATGGATGCGATCATCTGGTTGTCCGGATTCTGAAAGATCATTCCTGCTGTCTGACGAACTGTCCAAAGGTTTTCATCATCCTGCGTATCGATTCCATCGACCCATAAACTGCCGCTTGTCGGCTTTAGAAGAGCATTCAGCATCTTGGCGAAAGTCGACTTTCCCGAACCGTTATGGCCCAAAATAACGATCATCTGACCTTTAAGCACTGTCAGATCGATCCCATCCAGAGCTTTTTTTACTGTAACAGGAGCTGTTGTTCCTTCTTCCGATTCGTCTGTTTCTTCTGTATACGTAAAGGTCAGATTTTCACTTCTGACCATTTCATCCGACATAAGTTTCTCCACAACTTGAAAAATGAATAAGAGAGGGACCATCGGTCCCCCTCCTGAAGCCAAACTCTTATACTAATTCGATGATGGCAACTTCTGCTCCGTCGCCCTTACGAGGACCGACTTTCACGATACGGGTATAGCCACCCTTACGGTTTTCGTATTTGGGTGCAATCTCGTCGAACATCTTCGCAGCCATATCGACCTTTTTGCTCAAGCTTCTCTTTCTCACTCCGTCAACCGGAACTTCGGTGATGGGAGTGAAAACGCTCAGCATCTGGCGTCTGGCGGCCAAACGACTGGGGTTATCTTTTTTGATGGTTTTGGTAACTTCATCAAAAACAGTTACTTTCTTTCCATCAACAACTTCTTTGATTCTCTTGCCGTTCTTATCTTTTCTCGGAACTTTTGCCGTTACTTCAACCTGTTCGTAGTTGTCTTTCTCGCGGATCGCAAGAGTGATCAGCTTTTCCGCTTCGCGGCGGATTTCTTTTGCTTTGGTAACGGTCGTAGTGATTCTGCCATGGTAAAGCAGGTTGGTTACCTGATTACGCAGGAGAGCTTTACGCTGGGAAGAGGTTCTTCCAAGCTTTCTGTATCCAGCCATGATTGATTCCTCCTATTATGTGTCTGAAAACCACTTGTTCCCAGACACCACAAGACCATGCCCTTTAGATTTGACATGATCCCCGGTCTTTTATCAAAACCGTAACCATCTTCCGGGCTGGGGAAGATGGTTCATGCTGATTAGTCCTCGTGAGAGGATTTCAGCGACAGACCAAGCTCATGAAGCTTGGACAGGACTTCATCCAGAGACTTGCGGCCCAGATTACGAACCTTCATCATCTCTTCTTCCGTCTTGTTGATCAGATCTTCCACCGTATTGATGTTGGCTCTCTTCAGGCAGTTATAGGAACGCACAGAAAGATCCATTTCTTCGATGGTAGTCTCAAGCGCTTTTTCTTTCTTGTCTTCTTCTTTTTCGACAAGAATTTCAGTGTTCTTTGCGTTGTCGGAAAGATCAATGAAAAGCGCCAGATGATCGTTCAGGACTTTGGCTGCCAGAGAGACAGCTTCATCCGGTTTGATCGTACCGTTGGTCCAGATTTCCATGGTGAGCTTATCGTAGTCGGTAATCTGACCGACACGGGTATTCTCAACGATGAAATTGACTCGTTCCACCGGCGTATACAGCGAGTCGATCGGAATCACACCAATCGCCTGCCCGGGAGCTTTGTTCTTATCTGCGCCAACATATCCGCGGCCTTTGGTGATCGTCAGATCGATCATCAGCTTACTGCCCTGGCCACCGGAAAGGGTCGCGATCACCTGATCGGGATTGATGATTTCATAATCATCATCCACTCTGATGTCTTTTGCACGAACGATTCCTTCACCTTCGAACTCGATATAGGCGTTCTTCGGTTCATTGCTGTCGGTATTGGATTTGATGGCAACATTCTTCAGATTCAGGATGATCTCGGAAACATCTTCCTTTACTCCGGGAATCGTGGAGAATTCATGCAGGACTCCATCGATCTTGATCGTGGAGATTGCCGCTCCAGGCAGAGAGGAAAGCATGATCCGGCGAAGGGAATTGCCCAGGGTCGTACCATATCCTCTCTCCAGAGGTTCGACAACGAATTTGCCATAAGTACCGGCATCGTTGATGCTCATTACATCAATACGCGGTTTCTCAAATTCAAACAAAGGAAACCTCCTTACGTTTTAACGCTTAATTATTTGGAATACAACTCGACGATCTGCATGTCGTCTACAGGAACATCGATCTGCTCACGAGTGGGCAGTGCATTCACGGTAGCTTCCAGTTTGTCATTGTCTCCGGACAGCCATTCGGGAGTCACTCTGCCATTGGTCGCATCCAGGATCATCTTGATGCGGGTATAGGACTTGAATCCTTCGCGGATCTCGACCTTATCGCCAGCCTTTACCTGGTAAGAAGGAATATTGACCATCTTGCCATTGACAGCGATAAATTTGTGATCGACGATCTGACGAGCTTCTCTACGGGTACGTGCCCAGCCGAGACGGAACAGGATGTTATCCAGACGGGTCTCCAGCATAACCATCAGGTTGGTACCGGTCATTCCCTTCATTGCAGCTGCTTTTGCATAATAGTTGCGGAAGGGTTTTTCCATAACGCCATAGATGAATTTGGCTTTCTGCTTCTCGCGAAGCTGTCTGCCATACTCACTCATCTTGCGGTTTGCTCTTTTCAGTTCTCTCTTGGACTCTTTGTTGATTCCCAGATAGGAAGGCTCCAGTCCCAGAGAACGGCATCTTTTCAGAATCGGATCTTTATTAACAGCCATTTCTCATCTCTCCTTCATTAGACTCTTCTGCGTTTGGGCGGACGGCAGCCGTTGTGGGGAACCGGAGTCACGTCACGGATGGCGGTAACTTCCAGACCTGCCGCAGCGAGTGCACGGATCGCAGCTTCACGACCTGCGCCGGGACCTTTAACGTTTACTTCCACTGTTTTCAGACCATGCTCCATAGCTGCCTTGGCTGCAGTTTCAGCTGCCATCTGTGCAGCATAAGGAGTGTTCTTACGAGAACCACGGAAACCAAGTCCGCCTGCGCTGGCCCAGGAGAGAGCGTTTCCTGCCGTATCGGTCAGGGTAACGATCGTATTATTGAACGAAGACTGAATGTGAGCGACTCCGCTGACAACATTCTTCTTATTACGGCGACGAGAGGTTGCCGTGCTCTTCTTACCACTTTTCTTAGGTGCCACGTTTAACTCCTCCTAGGTTACTTCTTCTTATTGGCGATCGTGCGACGCGGACCTTTGCGTGTACGAGCGTTATTCTTTGTGTTCTGACCACGGACAGGAAGGCTTCTTCTGTGGCGAATTCCACGATAGCAGCTGATCTCTGTCAGACGCTTGATATTCAGCGCGACTTCTCTTCTCAGATCACCTTCAACGAGCTGAGTCTCATCGATCACGTTACGGATCTTGTTAACTTCTTCATCGGAAAGATCCTTGCAGCGAGTATCCGGATTTACGCCGGCTTCTTTCAGAATACGAACAGCACTGGTGTGTCCGATTCCGTAGATGTAGGTCAGTCCGTACTCAACTCGCTTATCATTCGGCAAATCAACGCCAGAAATACGTGCCATGTTTTCTCCTCCTACTTAGCCTTGTTTCTGCTTGTGCTTAGGATTCTCGCAAATGATCATGATCTTACCTTTGCGCTTGATGACCTTGCACTTTTCGCAGATCGGCTTAACTGATGAACGAACTTTCATTCTTTCGCTCCTTTCCTAAGTCTGGTTATTTTGCCCTCCAGACGATGCGGGCTTTTGTCAAATCATACGGAGACATTTCCATTGTAACTTTGTCTCCGGGCAATATTTTGATAAAGTTCTGTCGAAGTTTTCCACTGATGTGGGCTCTCACTTCATGTCCGTTTTCAAGAGCAACACGGAACATGGCGTTCGGGAGCTTTTCCACAACCTTACCTTCGATTTCGATCACGTCGTTTTTCGACATTCATTCCTCCTCACACATTCAGGCGCTGTTCATTTACCAAGTGCTTTGGTAATCTCCTCGGTGACGGCTTCTACAGACTGAGTTCCGTCAACAGCGACGAGTTTGCCTGCCTGCTGATAATGACCGATCAAGGGTGCTGTCTGGTCGTGATAGACCGTCAGCCGCTTCAGCACCGTTTCCGGTTCATCATCTTTACGAATGATCAATTCGCTGCCGCAGCGATCGCAGATTCCTTCCTTAGCAGGAACCTTGTATTCGGTATGATACGGTTCACCGCATTTCGGACATACTCTGCGCCCTGCCATACGGCGGACAATATTCTCATCCGGAACTTCTACGTCAACTGCTGCATCAATGCTTGTACGTTCATCCAGTGCAGCGGCCTGTGCCAGTGTTCTCGGAAAACCATCGAGGATATATCCGTTTTTGCAGTCATCTTTTGCTAAACGATCCATTACAAGGTCGATAGTCAGCTCATCCGGAACCAGGAGTCCCTGATCCATATAAGCTTTTGCCTTCAGACCAAGTTCTGTCTCTTCTTTCAGATTCGCCCGGAAGATATCTCCGGTAGAAATATGCGGAATCTGGTAAATGTCCGCCAATCTGGTTGCCTGTGTTCCCTTGCCTGCGCCGGGGGCGCCTAAAAGTATGAGTTTCATATGATACCTCCGGAATTATTCGGACAGGAAGCCCTTATAATGACGCATAACCATCTGTGACTCGATCTGCTTCACAGTTTCAAGTGCAACACCGATTGCGATCATCAGGGAAGAACCACTGATTGACAGGTTGTCGATGCCGAAGATAAACTGAAGGAGAATCGGGAAAATCGCGATGATGGCCAGCATGATAGCACCGATCGTGATCACATATTTGGAAGTCTTCTTCAGATAATCGGAAGTCGGAGCACCGGGACGAATACCCGGGATAAAACCGCCGTTCTTTTTCAGATTATCCGCGATTTCTCGGGGATTATAGGTGATCGAAGCATAGAAATAGGTGAAGAAGATAATCAGCACAAGATACAGGCATGCTCCGAACGGATGTCCGGTATTGAGCCATTTCAGTGCTGCTCCCCACCAGCCGCCCGGGTTTGCGGTAAAGAAACCGGTGACGATACTCGGCATACTCATGATCGAAACGGCAAAGATGATCGGGATAACACCCGCCATATTGACACGAATCGGGATAAAGGTCGAGTTACCGCCGTAAACCTTACGGCCCTGCATTCTTTTCGCATACTGAATCGGAATACGGCGCTCAGCCAGTTCCAGTACAACGATGAATGCACACATAAACAGAAGAACGATCGCGATGATCACGGTCAGCCACCATTTGCCGTATCCGGTGATCTGAGAGATCAGAGCAGGAACACGAGATAATACGTTGACCATGATGATCAGAGAGATACCGTTTCCGATACCATTCTCTGTGATCGTTTCGCCGATCCACATCGTAAACATGGATCCTGCGGTAAATACAGCCATCGATACGATGATCGACCAGGCTACACCAAGTTCGCTGGTAAACACAGACCGAAGTCCGAAGCTGATGCCGAAGGATTGAATCAGCGCCAGCACGATCGTCAGATAACGAGTATACTGGGTGATCTTTTTCCTTCCGGATTCGCCTTCCTCCTGAAGTTCCTGAAGCTTGGGAATCGCTACTGTCAACAGACTGATGATAATCGAGGAGTTGATGTAGGGGGTGATACCCATTGCAAACAGGTTCATCTGGCTGAATGCATTACCGGACATGATGTCAAACAACTGCATCACGCTGTTGGCGGATGCGAAGTAGGTTTTCACTACTTCCGCATTCATCAGCGGGCTGGGAATCAGAGCTCCCAGACGAACAAGGGCTAACATTAGGAGCGTATAGATAATACGCTTGCGCAGATCTTCAATCTTGAATATATTTCTGATCGTTTGAAGCAAAATGCACCCTCCTTTCGAAGCTTATGGGTTCAGCAACAGCTGATTACTCAGCTTTACCGCCGAGGGCTTCGATCTTTTCCTTAGCGCTCTCACTGTAACGGCCGACTTTAACGTCGAGCTTCTTGGTGAGTTCGCCTTTTCCAAGGATCTTTACACCATCTTTGGGATTGCTGATCACACCGGCTTCGACAAGAGCTGCAACGTTTACTGTCTGTCCATCTTCAAAGATGTTCAGACGATCAACATTGATCGAAACGATCTCTACAAAATTCCGATGGGTCTTTTTCTTGATACCACGTTTCGGAAGACGTCTGTACAGAGGCATCTGACCGCCTTCAAATCCGGGACGAACACCGCCGCCGGAGCGGGATTTCTGACCGTTCTGGCCACGACCGGCTGTTTTGCCGTTGCCGGATGCATGACCGCGGCCTTTGCGGAAAGCTTCCTTCTTGGAGCCTTCACTCGGCTTTAAATCAATTAAGTTCATTTTCAAGTCTCCTATCAATCCTGGATTTCTTCTACAGTTACCAGATGGCTGATCGCATTGATCATTCCGCGGACTGCCTCGTTATCAGGCTGAATCACGCTCTTCTGGGTCTTTTTGAGGCCAAGCGCGATTGCAGTTGCACGATGCTTCGGGATAGCTGCGATCGTGGATTTCTTTAACGTAATCTTTAATTTCGCCATGTTCGGATCCTCCCTTAGCCAAGAATCTCAGCAACGGTCTTGCCGCGTTTTCTTGCGATCTCTTCCGGAGTATACAGACTCTTCAGACCTTCGACTGTTGCAGCAACGACGTTGTTCTTGTTGTTGCTGGACAGGGACTTGGTTCTGATATTCTGAATGCCAGCCAGTTCCAGGACTGCACGCGCGGGGCCTCCGGCGATGATACCGGTACCTTCTTTCGCGGTCATCAGAAGCACCTGAGCTCTGCCCTTGACTCCTTTGGTGGAGTAAGGAATGGAGTTTGCTTCATTACGGGGAACACTGATCATGCTCTTCTTGGCAGCTTCTTCACCTTTGCGGATCGCTTCAGGAATTTCCAGAGACTTGCCAAGTCCGAAGCCGACATGACCATTTTTGTCGCCGACAACGACCAGTGCGGTGAATTTCATGTTCTTACCGCCTTTAACAACCTTGGTAACACGTTTGATCGTGACGACCTTGGTTTCCAACTCACCCAGCGTACCTGGATCAATTCTATTTGTATTCATACATACGCCTCCGATTATTAAAACTGCAGTCCAGCTTCTCTGGCTGCATCAGCCAGCGCCGCCACTTTTCCGTGATACAGGAAACCGCCGCGGTCAAAAATGACAGCTTCGATTCCTTTTTCTTTGGCACGCTTTGCAACCAGTTCACCTACGGCCTTCGCAGCTTCAACCGTATCGGTAAATTCGACCTTTTCCTTCACTTCTTTGTCAAGAGTGGAGGCAGACACAAGCGTCGTAGCGTTTGTATCATCAATGATCTGAGCATACATGTGTTTATTGCTGCGGAACACGCTAAGGCGAGGGCGCTCGGTGGTTCCGATAATGTTCTTACGCATACGATAATGCTTCTGAACACGATTCTTAGATGCTTTATTAACCATTTTTCACTCCCTACCTTATTTACCAGTCTTACCAACTTTGCGGCGGATGGTCTCTTCTCTGTACTTGATACCTTTGCCTTTATAGGGCTCCGGCGGACGTTTGAAGCGGATATTAGCCGCGTGCTGACCAACCTTTTCCTTATCGATACCGCGAACGATGATGGTCGTCTGATTCTGAACTTCAGTTTCGATTCCTTCCGGATCTTCCATATTGACCGGATGAGAATATCCAAGGGTCAGATTCAGGACTTTTCCCTGCTTAGCTGCACGATAACCAACACCATTGATTTCCAGAACCTTCTCAAAACCGGTGGTAACGCCGACTACCATATTGTGGATCAGCGCTCTCGTCAGTCCGTGAAGGGCTTTGTTTTCTTTCTCATCATTCGGACGAGTTACTGTGATATGTCCATTTTCCTGTTTCAGAGTCATGGCAGGAGAGAACGTACGGGTCAGAGTTCCTTTCGGTCCTTTGACGGTAACCTTGTTCTCTTTTTCGTCTACCTGAATTTCGACGCCGGCCGGAATCGCAACAGGTAATCTCCCGATTCGAGACATGCTTTTATCCTCCTATTTCCTTCTTACCAGACAAAAGCAATGACTTCACCGCCGACGCCTGCCTTGCGGGCTTCCTTGTCAGTGAGCACACCCTTGTTGGTTGAGATAATGGCAATACCGTAACCGCCAAGAACCTGAGGCAGTTCATCTTTGCCAGCATATACCCGAAGTCCGGGTTTAGAAATTCTCTTAATTCCGGTAATGACCTTGTCATTTTTGTCCTTACCGTATTTCAAAGTGATACGAATTGATTTAAAATTGCCGTCTGCGACAACTTCCTGCTTTTTGATGTAACCTTCTTTAAGCAGAATGTCGACGATTGCTGCCTTTTCCTTGGAATAAGGAACATCGACAGAATCATGCTTTGCAACGTTTCCGTTACGGATGCGTGTCAGCATATCGGCAATGGGATCACTCATCGTCATCTGATTTACCTCCTAGTTAAGCTTACCAGCTTGCTTTTTTTACACCCGGAATTTCACCCTTGTAGGCAAGTTCACGGAAACAGATTCGGCAAATACCATATTTACGAAGCACGCTATGCGGACGGCCGCAGATCTTGCAACGAGTATAAGCTCTGGTAGAGAACTTCGGTTTGCGCTGCTGTTTGATCTTCATAGAAGTTTTGGCCATGGAAAAATTTAACCTCCTAACTATTCGCTTACTTTACAAAGGGCATTCCCATGAGAGCCAGCAGTTCTTTGGCTTCCTCATCGGTTTTTGCAGTCGTAACAAAGACGATGTCCATACCGCGGACCTTGTCGATCTTGTCGTAACTGATCTCAGGGAAGATCAGCTGCTCTTTAATTCCCAGGGCATAGTTGCCGCGTCCATCGAAGGAATCAGCGGAAACACCACGGAAGTCACGGACACGGGGAAGTGCCAGGGAGATCAGACGGTCAGCGAAATCATACATCTTCTCGCCGCGCAGGGTAACCTTGCAGCCAATCTGCATGCCTTCACGAACCTTAAAGTTAGCGATAGACTTCTTGGCCTTAGTAATAATGGGTTTCTGTCCGGCGATCTGAGTCATATCTGCGATCGCACCTTCCAGTGCTTTCGGATTTTCCTTAGCTTCGCCAACACCCATGTTGATAACGATCTTGTCAAGTTTCGGAACTTCCATCGGATTGGAATAACCGAACTTTTTAATCATACCGGGAACGATATTGTTCTTATAGTTTTCTCTCATTCGGCTCACGATACATACCTCCTATTAGTCGATCACTTCGCCGGTAGCTTTGGCAAAACGGGTACGAGTGGTAACCGTCTTTCCGCCTTCGGTCTTGGTTTCAACCTTGATACCAACACGGGTAGGCTTGCCGCCCTGAAGGAGCATGACATTGGAAACATGGATCGGAGCTTCCTGATGCACGATTCCGCCCTGGTTTGCACCGCTGGCTTTTGTGTGCTTGGTAACCATGTTGACACCTTCCACGATTACGCGGGAAGTTTCCTGGTTAACAGAAAGAACCTTTCCTTCTTTACCCTTGTCTTTACCGGTGATGACCCGAACGGTGTCACCTTTTTTGATTTTCATTTTGCTCATCTGTGACGCCTCCATTACAGTACTTCAGGAGCCAGTGAAAGGATTCTCATGAATTTCTTCTCACGAAGCTCTCTGGCAACGGGCCCAAAAATACGGGTTCCGGTGGGGTTCAGATCTTCTTTAATAATAACAGCGGCGTTTTCGTCGAAACGAATATAGCTGCCGTCTTTACGGCGAACAGGGCGTTTGGTTCTGACGACAACCGCCTTAACTACGTCGCCTTTTTTTACAACACCGCCGGGTGTTGCTTCTTTAACAGAGCAAACTACGATATCCCCGACATGTGCATATCTACGGGTCGAACCACCGAGTGCACGGATCACTAAAAGCTCTTTAGCGCCAGTGTTATCGGCCACATTCAACCTACTTTCTTGCTGTAACATGGCTTATGATCCTCCTGATTATTTTGCCTTCTCGACGATTTCGACCACACGCCATCTCTTGTCTTTGGACAGCGGTCTGGTTTCCATTACTCTGACACGGTCGCCAACATGGCATTCGTTATTCTCGTCATGAGCTTTCAGTTTATAAGTTCTCTTGATGATCTTGCCATATTCCGGATGCTTAACGTTGTTCACAACACTCACGACGACAGTTTTGTCCATCTTATCGCTGGAAACAAGACCAACCATAGTCTTTCTTAAATTTCTTTCCAATGTTAAGTCCTCCAATTAACTGTTCGCCTTCTGTGTCAGCACGGTTTGGATGCGGGCAATCGTTTTGCGAACTTCTTTAATGCGAGCCGTATTGTTCAGCTGGTTGGTAGCATTCTGAAAACGGAGATTGAACAGTTCTTTCTTAGCGGATACCAGATCTGCCTGAAGCTGTTCGACATTCTTGCCGTTCAGTTCTTCCATATAATCTTTTCTCTTCACTTATGTTCACCATCCTCATTCTGATTAGAGCGATCAGCCTTTGGCATCGACGATCGCATCCAGTTCTTCGCGAGAGACGATTTTGCACTTGCAGGGAAGCTTGTGCATAGCCAGACGAAGGGCCTCTCTGGCAACACTCTCATCGACACCGGCGATCTCGAACAAAACACGACCCGGCTTGACTACACTTACCCAGTACTCAACGGAACCTTTACCGGAACCCATACGGGTTTCAGCCGGTTTCGCGGTGATGGGTTTATCGGGGAAGATCTTGATCCAGATCTTACCGCCACGTCTGACATAACGCGTCATAGCGACACGAGCTGCCTCGATCTGATTGGACTTAACCCAGGCGGGAGAAGCAGCGACCAGACCAAATTCACCGTAAGTGATGCGGTTGCCGCGGGTGACCTTGCCGGCCATCGTTCCGCGGAACTGCTTACGATGTTTAACTCTCTTCGGCATTAACATTAGTTATCGCTCCCTTCTTTTTTGGCCTTCACAGGAAGAACCTCACCATGGTTGATCCAGACCTTGACACCCAGCTTACCATAAGCGGTATTGGCCTCAGCAAAACCATAGTCAATATTGGCACGAAGAGTCTGCAGAGGCAGAACACCTTCATTGTAGGATTCGTCACGAGCGATCTCGGCACCGCCGACACGACCGCCAACCGTGGTCTTGATTCCTTTGGCCCCTGCTTTCATTGCACGGCCCATCACCTGCTTCATGGCACGACGGAAGGAAACACGGTTCTCCAGCTGCTGAGCAATATTCTCAGCGACCAGCTGAGCATCTCTCTCCGGACGCTTGACTTCCACGATATTCAGGGAAACTTTTGCACCAGTCATAGCCTGAAGTTCATCCTTCAGAGCTTTGACTCCAGCTGCCTCTTTACCGATGATAATACCGGGCTTTGCAGTGAGAATAACAACTTTCACACGGCCGGCAGCTCTTTCGATTTCAATCTTGGAGATCTGTGCCTGATACAGTTTATCTTTCAGGAAGGTACGGATCTTGTGATCCTCTACCAGAAGATCTCCGAATTCTTTTGAATCAGCGTACCATTTGGTATTCCAATCTTTGATGACACCGACTCTCAGTCCATGCGGATTAACTTTCTGACCCATGAGTCTCCTCCTTATGCTCTCTCATTCAGAATGATCGTGATATGACTGGTTCTCTTCAGGATGCGGTCTGCGCGGCCCTGGCTGCGCGGACGGATTCTCTTAAGAGTGGGACCCTGATTGGCAAACGCTTCTTCGACGAAGAGTTTGCCAGTATCAATGTCCATATCACGCTCGGAAGCTGCGTATTCAGCATTAGCTACTGCAGAATCCAGAACCTTGCTGATGATGCGAGCACCTTCTCTGGGAGTAGAAGCTAATATTGCAGAGGCAAGAGCAACATCCTTGCCCCGAATGGTATCCAATACAAGTTTAGCCTTTGTGGTAGGGATACGCGCAAAGGTAACGCTGGCTCTCGGCCGAACGTCCTTCTGAGCGTTTCTTTCCCTCTTGATTTGGCTTCTATGTCCTTTCGCCATTTCCTAAATCCTCCTATCCGACTTAACGGACTTTACCTTTCTTCTCATCTTTGCCATGGCCGCGGTAAGTACGGGTGGAAACGAACTCACCCAGCTTATGTCCGACCATATCCTCGGTCACATACACCGGAACATGCTTTCTTCCGTCATGAACGGCGAAAGTATGACCAACGAAAGACGGGAAGATTGTAGACCGGCGGGACCAGGTCTTGATGACCTGCTTGTCGCCGGAAGCGTTCATTGCATCAACTTTCTTAAGCAAATAGTCGTCCGCGAAAGGACCTTTCTTTAAAGAACGTGACATCGATTATGCCTCCTTACTTGCTGTTCTTCGCACGGCTGCGAACGATATACTTGTCAGAATGTTTCTTCCCGCGAGTCTTAAGACCCATTGCAGGTTTGCCCCAGGGAGTCATCGGGCTCGGACGACCGACCGGTGCTCTTCCTTCACCACCACCATGAGGATGGTCATTGGGGTTCATAACGCTACCGCGAACCGTAGGACGAATACCCATATTTCTCTTACGACCGGCTTTACCGATCTTAACCAGTTCATGATCTCCATTGCCGACAGTACCGATCGTTGCGCGGCAGTCGATGGGAACCATTCTCATCTCTCCGGAGGGAAGACGAAGGGTGGCAAATTTGCCTTCCTTAGCCATCAGCTGAGCGGAGTTGCCGGCTGCGCGAACCATCTGGCCGCCTTTGCCGGGTTTCATCTCGATGTTATGGATATTGGTACCGGTAGGAACATTCTTCAGAGGAAGTGCATTACCGACTCTGATTTCTACATTTTCTCCGGAAAGAACTGTCATTCCAACAGTCAGTCCTTCAGGAGCCAGGATGTAGCGTTTTTCACCGTCCGCATAAACCAGAAGGGCGATATTGGCGCTGCGGTTCGGATCATATTCGATGGCGGAAACCTTTGCAGGAATTCCATCTTTGTTTCTCTTAAAGTCAATGATACGATAAAGCTTCTTGGCACCGCCGCCATGATGACGGACAGTGATTTTGCCGTAGTTGTTGCGGCCTGCCGTGTTCTTGACACGAACAGTCAGAGATTTTTCAGGCGTGCTCTTGGTGATCTCTTCAAAGGTCGAGCTCGTCATGTTTCTCCGAGAAGCTGTATAAGGCTTATAAGTTCTGATAGCCATTACAAATTTCTCCTTTCGATATACTCCATACTTTGTGGAATTACCGATCTAAATAAGATCAGATGCCTTCAAAAAATTCGATGTCTTTGCTTTCCGGTTTCAGGGTCACGATGGCTTTCTTGGTATCTGCCGTACGGCCGGTCGTGTATCCTCTTCTTTTATTCTTGCCGCGATTGTTCATGGTGTTGACCTTAGCAACTTTCACACCTTCGAACATCTTTTCAACGGCTTCACGGATCTGAATCTTGTTGGCATCCGGATGAACAAGGAACGTATACTTGCGTTCACTCATCAGTTCCATGCTTTTCTCAGTGATGACGGGCTTCAGAAGCACATCATAGTATTTAATGTCAGCCATTATTCAAACACCTCTTCAATCTTTGCGATCGCATCTTTGGTGGCTACCAGATTCTCATACTTGAGAATATCGTAGACATTCACCTGCTCAGCGGGAAGGGTCTTGACGCCTTCGATGTTGCGGGCGGAGAGAATCGCATTGGTGTCAGAAGACATCAAAACGACCAGCGCCTTGGAAAGATCGAACTGATCCAGCACTTTCTGCATCTGTTTGGTCTTGATCTCAGGAAGATCCAGGTTTTCAAGAACCAGCAGTTTGTTTTCCTGCACTCTGGTGGTCAGAGCACTTCTGATCGCCAGACGGCGTGCTTTCTTGTTCATCTTCTTGGAATAATCACGGGGCTTCGGTGCAAATACGACGCCGCCGCCGACCCACTGCGGAGAACGGATGCTTCCCTGACGAGCGCGGCCGGTACCTTTCTGACGATAAGGTTTCTTTCCGCCGCCGCTTACTTCTGCGCGGGTCAGAGTACTCTGTGTGCCCTGTCTGCGATTTGCAAGATAAGCTACAACTGCTTCATGCATAACAGGAACGTTGACTTCTACACCAAAAACCTTATCAGACAGTTCGATCTGATCGATTTCAGTGCCGTCCATTTTATAAACAGCAATTTTTGCCATGTTATCCTCCTTCAGCCGTTACGCTTTCACGCTGTTGACGATGGTAACAACAGCTTTCTTCGGTCCGGGAACGGAACCCTTGATAAGGAGCAGATTGCGTTCTGCATCCGCGCGGACAACTTCGAGATTCTGAACCGTCACATGGACACTTCCCATATGGCCGGGCAGCTTCTTTCCCTTAAATACACGAGCCGGATCACTGGAAGCGCCCATAGAACCTGCATGACGATGGTACTTGGAACCATGCTCCATGGGGCCGCGGTGGAATCCAAAGCGATGGATGGTACCCTGGTAGCCTTTACCTTTGGAAGTACCGGAAACATCAACTTTTTCACCGACTTCGAATACATCAGCCTTGATCTCAGATCCGACAGTGTACTCTTCAGCACCTTCAAGACGGAACTCGCGAAGAACTCTCTTTACGGAGACTCCAGCCTTTGCGAACTGGCCCTTCAGGGGTTTGTTCACAAGCTTCTCACGGATCTCACCGAATCCAACCTGAACAGCTGAATATCCATCATTCTCAACGGTCTTGACCTGCGTAACAGTGCAGGGACCGGCTTCCAGGACCGTAACGGGAATCATCTCGCCGGTTTCCTGATTGAAAATCTGGGTCATCCCGATTTTCTTTGCCAAGATGGCTTTCTTCATGATCTAACCTCCTAATAATCTACAGCGGACCCGTCAAACATTTGTCTGACGGTTCATCCTAGGTCATTAAGCCGACATATATGTCTAACTGTAACCTGCTGTTTTGTTTCTTTAGCTTGTTTGTTTCTGTCTATTAGTTCTTTGCAGCTACCTGGATATCAACACCAGCCGGAAGTTCCAGCTTGGAAAGAGCATCCAGTGTCTTTTTAGTGGGCTGCAGAATGTCGATCAATCTCTTATGAGTGCGCTGTTCGAACTGTTCGCGGGCGTCTTTGTATTTATGAACGGCGCGAAGAATCGTCACAACTTCTTTCTGAGTAGGCATCGGGATCGGCCCGCTTACCTGGGAACCATTTCTGATCGCAGTTTCCACAATCTTCTGAGCAGTCTGATCAATCAGCTGATGATCATAGGCTTTCAGTGTGATGCGGATCTTTGTTGTTTTTGCCATAAAAAAACAGCCTCCTATTTTCGCTTGATCGCGACTATGAGCGACTGTACACTTACCCGTGTGTTTCCTGCGTAAACAAGCAAAAAGCGCAGAATCCACCACGTACTTTCAATTGTACAGTGACGTTGTCGTCGACATCTGGTGTCCGACATTCACTCCCCGAACGTTCCCAGGACCTTTGTTATCGGGCCCTGCAACATCTCGGATCCTCGTTCTCAATGTCACGCCGACTATTGTAACACATTCTGCGCTGTAATGCAAGAAATATTTTATTTATTTTTTATTTTTTTCTGGAAACTCAGATGGAAATCTGCAGCTCGACAGGACAATGATCCGATCCAAGGATTTCTGTGTGAATTTCTGCTGCTGAAAGTGCCGGTTTCAGTCTCTCGCTGACAATAAAATAATCGATCCGCCACCCGGCATTTCTCTCTCTGGATTTGAAACGATAGCTCCACCAGGAATAGATATCTTTTCTATCCGGATAAAAATATCGGAATGTATCAACAAAACCAGCGGCAAGCATATCAGAAAACTTTCCTCTTTCTTCGTCAGAAAAACCAGCGTTGTGGTGGTTCGAAGAAGGATTCTTCAGATCGATCTCCTGATGAGCTACATTCAGATCCCCGCAGAAAATGACTGGCTTCTTTTCATCCAGTGTATGGATATAGGAAAGGAAAGCATCTTCCCATTCCATCCGATAGGATAACCGTTTAAGCTCTTCCTGAGAATTTGGTGTATAGACTGTCACTACGAAACATTCTTCAAACTCAAGGGTAATGACACGGCCTTCATGATCATGTTCTTCCATTCCGATTCCGAAACGAACATCGATCGGTTCTTTCCTGGAAAAGATCGCCGTACCGGAATAGCCTTTCTTTTCTGCGTGATTCCAGTAGGCATGATATCCTTCCGGGAAAAAACAGATTTGCTCTTTTTGAAGTTTGGTTTCCTGAAGACAGAAGATATCTGCATCCAGAGTCCTGAAAGCTTCTTCAAACCCCTTCCCCATACAGGCTCGAAGTCCATTAACATTCCATGATATGAGCTTCATCGTTATCTCCTCTATGATCCGTTTTTATCTGATAAAAAAGGAGCGTATTGCTACGCTCCTTAATTTTTCATTGACGCATCATCTCCGGACAGGATCAATGCCCTTCCTTTGATGATTGCTCAGGTCATTGATTACTCAATGATATCGGTAACAGTACCAGCACCTACGGTACGGCCGCCTTCTTCTTTCTTCAGAACGTAAACCTGACCCTTGAAAATGTGATGCGGGTTAACACTGCCGGGTTTTGCAAGAACCTGACCACGCTGGATCTCAGTTCTCTGAATACCACGAAGCAGAGCACCAATGTT
>JAFOIR010000378.1 GCA_017420625.1 Bacillota bacterium | reverse complement strand
TAGAGCAGAAGTCTGCCTTTCGGCAGACCTCCGCAGGAGTTCAAAAAGGACCTTAACCGAAAAGTCCCTTGAGAAGAGGAACAAGGGTTGTTCCAATAAGGGCAACACCGCCGCCGGCCATGAGCTGCTTCATACCCTGGGACTTGGCACCGGGGTTATCATTGCCGTAGCCCTCGAGCAGGTTGATCGCACCCCAGATGCCTAAGCCCGCTCCAAGAGCGATGACAAGAGTCTGCAGTACACCGATTGCTGAATTGAAAAATGCCATAGATAGTCCTCCTTGTGAGTGCCGGGGAACTTCCCCGGATGATGGTAATGGGATCTGTTTCGGATCCCGGGAAACAAAAAAGCCCTCGTCCCGCATGTGCACCTGCGGGAAAAGGGCATGAAAATAGCCAGGACACTGGGTAAGCGCCTGGCTATGTAAAAGTTCGATTTTTTATTTATTTGTTTCTCTTACCGCTGTTCGCAGTTCCGCGGACCTCTTCGTGATAGAAGTAATCGACGATGGTGGGATGGCCCTGCGGGACTCTCTCGTAGGGTGTCTCATTATCTACGAACCGGCAGCCGTATTTCTTTGCGATCTCTTCAGCTTTCTTCTCCAGTGCCTCGAAATAGCTACGGTTCTTCCTGCTGTAGATCTCTTCATAGAGAGGCACCAGGTCAGGATGTTTCTCTGCAATGTAATCCATGATTGTCTTTTTGAATCCACCGCGCAGGTTCAGATTCTCTAACCATACCAGATCACACTGATCCTTTGTGCGTTCAATAATCGCTTCGATATCCGTGATTCCGGGGAATACCGGGGATATAAAGCAGACCGTCCGGATACTGGCATCGTAAACCTGCTTCATGGCCGCAAGTCGGCGTTCGATACTGACAGCATCATCCATATCTTCACAGAAGTCTTCGTCCAGTGTGTTGACTGACCAGGATACCGTCAGCGTATTCTTCTGATTGATCTCCTTCAGAAGGTCCAGGTCCCGAAGAACCAGATCCGACTTTGTGCAGATCAGGATATCCGCGCCGCTGTCTTTCAGTTCTTCCAGGATCTTTCTGGTTCTGCCATAGATCTCCTCCTGCGGGAGATATCCGTCTGTAACCGTACCGATGATGACTTTCTGCCCGGCATACTTCTTTGAATCCTTGATGGCAGGCCATTCTTTTACATCCAGAAAGGTTCCCCATTCCTCCGTATGTCCTGTAAACCGCTTCATAAAGGACGCGTAGCAATACTTGCAGCCATGGGTACAGCCTACATAAGGATTAACCGCGTATCCCCCAAGAGGAGCGTTCGATTTGGTCATGACATTCTTTGTTTCTACATATCCTACTTTACACTCAGGATTCAGCATTTCTCTGTGCCTCCAAAACTTTATTAAATGCGGTAGGAAGCTCCTGCACCATGTTTTCTTCGCCGATGATCGGCACCAGGTCTTCCTTCATAAATACCGGAATTCCCAATGCATGAGCCTGCTCAGTGAGACTGTAGGCCCACGCCGGTTCCGTATGTACTTTCTTCTTCATTGCTCCGGTCATTGTGCCCACGACGATCCAGTCGATCCCGGTAAGATTCACTTCTCCAGGATCATCAAAGAGCGGTTCAAATGTCACGTGATAGTGCCTGGCTTTGACATTTTCCCTGAGTGCTTGTAGCCGCCACAGTTCCGATTGTCTTGTGATGGTCACGCCAAACCAGCCATTGGGAAGATCTGTATCGATCTTCAGAAGATCAGGCCTCTTGGATAAGAAGATGGCTTCATGCTGGGGGTTATCCTTCAGTTTTTGAAAGGTTGCCTGAAGCCATTCGTCTTTCCATGCGCATAAGTCGCTCATGCCGGTCAGCAGCCAGTTACCTGGTTTTTTGCGTTCCAGAATTTTGAGCTTCTGTTCATAGTATTCCGGTTTGGAAAAGTCATCCGTTATATGAAATCGCCGGCAGTTGTTCCGGGCATAGCAGTAATCACAACCGACCGGACAGCCGATCACCAGGTTCAGGTTCTTAATCAGGTCTTTTATACACTCACTCATTTCGGCTGCCATCCTTCCAGGTTCAGACGGATTTTTTCCAAATAATCCTCAAATGTCCTGATCTCATCTTCCGTGAAACCATGATAGAAGATTTCGCTCATCTTATCAGAGATGGAATCATAATCTTCCTTCAATGCTTTGGCCTTATCGGTAAGGAAGAGGAGCGTCTTTCTTTTGTCTCCGGGATCCTGCTGTCGGATGATCAGCTCAGCTCTCTCCATCCGTTCAAGCATTGTCGTCAGAGAAGTAATGGCCAGACCGCATTTCTCTGAAACTGTTTTGATCGGCACCCCGTCTTCCTGCCAGAGTACATATAGTATCCTGCCCTGAGCGCCGTTAAACGCTTCGATCCCCTGGGCTGCTAATATTTTCTCAAATACGCGGTCTCCTAACTGTTTGATCTTGGAGACCTGGAAGCCACCGTTAGTTCGCATAAAAATCCTCCTATATGGTAGTATTTGCTACTATATAGGAGGATTGAGCTTTTGTCAATATGTTTTTCAAGAACGCATCAGATTTCCTAGACTCTCACTGGCTTCACCCAGGAAAAACTCTATCGTACCGGCGCCTGCAACTATCATGATAATGCAGGCTTCCATGGCAATCAGAATAAATGCAGATGACCACATCTGCTGGACGATAGCGTAGATGATGCAGCCAAAAACAATCAGCATCAGTCCTCCAATGACGATGGATGACAGCTCGATCCCGATCTTTACCAGCACTCTTAACACGAAGAGGACCAGCATGACTGGCAGTAAAAGGACTTTCATAAGGAGCTTGAGTAAAAACATATCTGACCTCCAGATCTTTAGCAGTACAGAGACTGCGGGGATTCTGATTTCATTGTACTTAAGCCAGCCGTCATCGCAAGGATGTCGCCGGCTATGTAAAGATGCAGGTTTTTTAGCCTGCATCCCCTTCCCGTAAGTTCGGCCGATCAGCCGAACAGACCGGAAAGAAGCGGTACCAGGGTGATGCCGATGAGGGCGACACCGCCGCCAGCCATCAGCTGCTTCATGCCCTGGGACTTTGCTTATGTGTGATAAAGAAGCAATAGAAGTGCAAAAAATTTTGCCGTT